>JAIRQI010000067.1 GCA_031256575.1 Coriobacteriales bacterium | reverse complement strand
GGGCTACATTGTCCAGGGCTACCTGGGTGTTGGCTTTTACCAGCCGAGCCAGCCCGCATAAGCGTTCAGCAACAATCGGATTGCGCTTGTGGGGCATGGCTGAGGAGCCTTTCTGGCTGTTGCTGAACGGCTCTTCGGCTTCCAAAATCTCCGTGCGCTGGAGACTGCGTATCTCGGTAGCAATCTGCTCGATGGTTGCTGCGCAGATTGCCAAAGCCGCTGCTAATTGGGCATGTCGGTCGCGGGCAATGACCTGTGTCGACAAGGTATCGGGTTGAAGGCCGAGGTGTTCACAGACATACTGCTCGACTGCGGGGTCAATGCTCGAATAGCTGCCTACTGCTCCGGAGAAGGCTCCAACCGCAATCGCTGCCCGGGCTTCGAGGAGCCGCTGTTCGGAGCGCTTCAAGGCCCAGGCCCAAGCTGCAAACTTCATCCCGAAGACCATCGGTTCGGCATGAATGCCATGGGTGCGGCCGACACAGAGGGTTTGCCGATACTCCAGGGCTCGCGCTTTGGCAGCCGACCCCAAGGTTCTTATCCCCTTGATTATCAAGTCGCTGGCTTGCACCAACTGGAAACTGAGTGCGCTGTCGCCCAGGTCAGAGGAGGTCAAACCATAATGCAGCCAGCGCGAAGGCTTAGGTTTGTTAGCCGGTAGCGAGCTGTCGATATGCTCGGCTAGGTCAGTCAGGAAGGCTATGACATCGTGGTCTAGCTGGCGTTCCAGCTGCTCGATATGCTCGATGTCAAAATCAGCCTGGGTCTTTATCCAGGCCAGGTCATCAGAGGTGATACCTACCTGTCCCTGCGCAGCTAAGGCTTCACAAACCAATATCTCTATCTCGGTCCAGATTCGGTATTTATTTCGTAGGGAGAAGATCCCACTCATCTCAGCTTGGCTATATCGCTCGATCATCATGCCTCCCAGTTGTTCGTATCATGTAGCTAGCTAATCCATTTCAACGCTGTTCACTATGGTAGCTGAATTCTTGGGTAACCACAGCATGCAACCGCCGGTCGTGGCCTTGGACAGGTATTGCTGGGTAGATCTGCTGGTCAAAACAGACTCCAACAGTCCAGGTCTGTTCAGGCAGTCGGGGCAGGTAGCGGTCATAAAAACCGCCACCGAAACCGAGCCGAAAACAATCCGGGTCAAATGCCACACCAGGTACGATGACTACTGAAAGCTGGTCTGGATCAAGCTTGCGCAATTGATCTAAGGTCTCACTGGTCTTGGTACTCATCGGGTCTGCAATCAAGCTGACAGACTGCAGGTCAAGCTCACCGGTTCCCACAGTGGTATAGAATTCCATCAGGCCTGGAGCAATGATTGCAGGGTAGGCAACGCTATACCCGGCATCTCCTAACAACAGCACCAAGCTCTCTAGCGAGAGTTCACTGGAGAGTGCTGAATACACTGCAATACAGCCCTGATTGGGTTGAACACTCTCTTTAATCATAACAAATAGCCGCTGGCTGGCAGCCATTGACCACGCTGCTCGGTCGGCCGCGCTGATCGCTTTGCGTTTGGCAATCGCTGACTTGCGGAATTCACTTTTTATATACTTGTAGCTGCGAATAAAGGGCAGAAAAACCAGTACTGGCAGAAAGCCTCCCAAAAAGAAGAACAGAATAATCGGCCTGACTAAGACACCTGGTTCATAAACCAACCAACTCTGGATCATCCAGACAGACAACCAACAGTTATAGATAATAGCGCTGAGCATCACGAGCCGTGGTGCTCCCCGCCAACGTAACCAGAAAGCAGTAGCCGAAAAGAGAACGGTGTATAGCACTAGACCGGCTTGGATAGTCACCTGTAAATCTGGCGGTACATTCAAATTGTTGCTGGATAAACGATAGACAATCGCTACATAACTACCTAACAAAAGCAGATTGAAAACTGTGTAGTACCATTTCCGATCATGATGGGTCGGTTGAAAGTAGTAAAACTTCTTTGATATATTCGCCATCATCGATATCGTTTCTGGTTAGCCTCGATTTATTAACTCGAAAGCTCAAAGCCCAAGAAAGACTCTGCATTGCGTCCCAAAATGAGTTCCCGTGAATACTCATCTAGCAAGTTGGCATTGAAGCGCTCCATCTCTGCGACTGGAGAAGCCATAGGATAATCCGACCCAAAGAGAATGCGCTTAGCTCCATAAATCTCAATCAACTCACGGACACGGCGGACTCCCAGCCATTGCTGAGCTGAACTGACATCCATATAGCAGTTTTCGTTTTCTAGGTATTCGACAGCCAGGTCATAAACCGACCACCCGCCGAAGTGAGCTGCATTGACTGCCAGGTTCGGAAAAGCGTGTAGAATCTCGCGAATCCGACGGGGGTGAGAGTAGTCGTAACGATAGTCTCCAGCGTGGATAATCAAAGGCAGACGCCCAGCTATCACTTCATAAAAGCGCATCAGACGCGGATCATCAGCGTTCACCTGCTGGCTGTCTGGGTGTATCTTAAAGCCTTTTAATCCAAGTGATATTGCCCTATCCACCTCTGACTCAATGTCATCAAAGTCAGGATGGATGGTAGCGAACCCGATCATTGTCGGATTCTGTTCAGCCTGGCTAGCTATGAAGTTATTGATTGATGTTACATACTCCGGCTTTAAGGCGACAGACATGATAATCGAGTAGCTGATATCAGCATCGGTCTGGGCTTTCAGGTAACCTTCAACACTGCCATCCCCAGTCATTTCAACATTGTAGAATTGGCCAACACTGGCAGTAGCTTTTTCGGCAATCTTGTCGGGGTAGACATGGCTGTGGGCATCGACCTTCAAAAGGCTTTTCGGCATGTAAACCTTGCTTTCATTTACTAATCCCAGTTGTTATACAGAGACGATTAATGGTAACATACCGTTTCATGCGTGCGGGTGTGGCGGAACTGGCAGACGCGCATGGTTCAGGTCCATGTGAGCTTACGCTCATGGGGGTTCAAGTCCCTTCACCCGCACCACACTAACTTCGCGTTATTCGTAGAAACGAATAACGCTCATGGGCATTACGTCCGCTACCTTTATTCAGATCTCTATCAAAGCAACTGCTTATCCAGCAAATGTGGAGTTACTGCTTCAAAACCCCCCGATTTGGACGGTAATTTCTCAAGAACACTCATGCCCTCAAGAGCATTCCTGAGAAACCGCAGGTCAACGAGCCGCTCAAAGTAACCACAACGAGACCTCACATTGAGGTTCGTCCATATCATATGCATTTGAAGCAGCATCTGCCAAAATCATGGCATGAAGCTACTAATCGCACATAGATCAGCTTTAGAATACTAACGAATCCACGGAATAAGGCTTGTCAGTATCGCATTAATTGCTATTGGCTTTACCAGGAGTAAACGTTCAAGGATCAAACAGTAAATACGTTGATGATGTAGAGCAGTTTGATAGTGATCTGATTCTTCCTGAATATTTATAGGGGGTTCTCAGCGGCAACCTTGCGCATGACCTCAATGAAGAGTTCAGGTTCTTCCATATTTGCAGAATGAGCGGACTGATGAAAAGCGAAGTATTCTTTCTTAGGAGCCTCGAGTGCAGAGAAATACTTCTGAGCCAACACCTGTGAGGTCATGTAATCGTAATCGCC
>JAIRQI010000016.1 GCA_031256575.1 Coriobacteriales bacterium | reverse complement strand
ATGTCGATAGCGGTGTCGATGCCTTGGAATGGGCAGAAGAAGTCGCGCGTCGGGGAGCGGGCGAGATTCTCTTGACCTCGATGGACTCTGATGGTGCTCGCGACGGCTACGACCTGGCTGTGACCCGAGCCGTGGCGCGGCGGGTGGATATTCCGGTGGTGGCTTCTGGCGGGGTAGGCAGGCTGGAGCACTTCGCTGCAGGAATTATTGAAGGGGAGGCGGACGCAGTGTTGGCAGCCAGTGTCTTTCACTTTGGCACCTTGTCGATTCAAGAAGTCAAGGAATACCTGGCCAGCCAGGGCATTCCAGTCAGGATGGAATAAAGCATGAACGAGCAGCAAGCTAAGACGCAGAACGCCAGCGCTGAGGACGCCTGGGAGCAAGGCGCACAGGAGCAAGACGCACAGAAGCAAAACGCCAGTGCTGAGGTCGCATGCGCTCAAGTTATCAACGCGCAAGCAGCCAGCGCACCGAAAGCAAGTGCGCTACACGTTGATACGCAAGATGCTAGTCAGCCAGACCCATCAAGTAGTGCGTGGGTCGCCAAGTTACACTTTGATGAGCAAGGTCTGATTCCGGCAATCGTCCAGCAGTTTGACAGTGGAGAGGTTTTGATGATGGCCTGGATGAACGCTGAGTCGCTTCAAAAAACCTGTCAGACCCGCGAGACCTGGTTCTGGTCACGCTCCCGCCAAACACTCTGGCACAAAGGAGCGACCAGCGGAAACATCCAGAAGGTGAGGGCTATCTACTCGGACTGCGATGCCGACTGTCTGCTGCTACAAGTGGACAGCCCAGGGCCAGCCTGTCACACGGGAGCCCGCAGCTGCTTTTTTACTGAGGAGGTTTTGTGATGGGTGAGCGTACTGCCAATGTCCAAGCAGCCGACTTAGCTCAGACTCTAGAGCAGCTGCAAACCGTCATCGAAGGACGCTGGTCAGCTGACCCGGAGAGCTCATATACCGCACGGCTGTTGAACGGCCCGGTTGATTACATGATAAAGAAGCTTGCCGAAGAAGCTGTCGAACTGGGCTTAGCTATTAAGGATGACGATCACGACCATATCCGTTACGAAGCAGCCGACCTGATCTACCACCTCTTGGTCGCTCTCCAGAAGTCCCAGGTCTCACTGCCAGAGCTAGCCGGGGAGTTAAAAGCTCGCATGAAGTAGAAGCCAGTTACAGTCTTATCCACATCAAGCTGACTAATCAGGGTGTAAGACGAATCGACAAATCGGAGTCTCTACGTATTTCACGCAGTCACTCAGTATCTACTGCCTCGCCACATCTCGGTAACGCCAGCTTTCAGCTGACTTATAAAACCAATCAGCAATCCGTATAATATGGGGCATGACTGAAATAGATGATAAGGGTTCCCAATTTATCGAGAAGTCGCTCGATGAGCCGGTTGAACAAATTGTGGTAGAAAACTACCAAGATATAGAGACAGACATCAGCGCACCGGTCAGCCTGTCATCAGGCGAAGCTGTTGAATCAAGCGACGATAGACAAGATAATCAGGTTCTAGCAGGTCAGCAGACAGTTCAAGAACAAGCAGATGATTCCGATGAGCTTAATCAACCGATGTCTACGACCCAAAAGGTCGTAATAATCGTAGCTGTGATTGCTGTAATTGTTGTAGGTTTTTTTCTGGTTCGCTACTGGCTATAGGCATAACTACCCGATCGAGTAAGAAAGACAGGAATAAAATGCCTGAACAAGATATAGACACCCAAACGCCAGCGGCACCAGCTGCAAAAGAGCCAGCGGCACCAGCTGCAAATGAACCAGCGGCACCAGCTGCAAAAGAGCCAGCGGCACCAGCTGCGGAAGCACCAGCTGCGGAAGCACCAGTTGCACAAGCACCAGCTGCGGAAGCACCAGCTGCAAAAGCACCAGCTACAAAAACCTCAAGCAGCAAAAAAGCCAAGAAGCCCTTGGGCACACCTAAACAGATTGCCAAGTCTAAGCGCACCCGCAATACCTTAATCCTACTCAGCCTGCTGTTGGCGGTAGCGGTCGGAGCCCTGTCTTGGTTTGCCTATCAATACCTGTTGCCAATCATCACAGGACCCTCAAACAACATCAACACCGTTGTTGAACTGCCAATTGGCGACGATCCCAATTCAGAGTCGGTGCCGCTGACTATCTCTTACGAGAAAGCTCAGATACCCAATCTAGTGGCGTTATTCGGGTTGACGACTGACCAGGCTTTATACCAGCTAGGAACTGGTTGGGCTATCGCTAAAGTTTCAGACATCGAGCCTGAAGCACCTGTTGACCCAAACAATCCGGAGGCTGCTGAAGAACAGCTGTTGTTTCAATTGGTCACCTTAAACTACATTCCCCAGGTCACCTCGGTCGATGGCAGCACCTTTGATGAGGGCGACCCGAATTACCAGGCTGTATTAGCGTCGCTACCGACTGCCGACCTCTACCTCAGCTTGAATGCCGACGGCCGCATCGCTGAGGTCTATTACATTGCCGATATTGAACTGCTTGGTTATCCGCAGAGTGATTTTCAGACCCTTTTAGCTGACGACGGATTTCTCAGGGGAGTCTTGAGCGCTGCCGGTGTCAGTCCTCGCGGTTTTGACTACCAAGCACCCGACTATGAGTCTAGCCTGACTTACGATAACCCCGTGTCAGCCAACCGGCGAATCACCAAGCAGTCCAGCATCTTCTCCGGACGAGCAACTAACGAAGGCTTACCGACTGCCTGGGCGGTTACCGTAACCTATGAGTATATGCCTCCGGTTTTTCAACCTGCAGATGCCGTTAAAACCCATCGCCGACTCTATATCAGCCTGTCGTAAGCCCACCAGTTGCCAGCTTTTAAGCAAGTTGTGGGCTGGCTTTTTCATTGCTACTGGCTTTTAAACAAGTAGCCAGCTGGTTTCAAGTAAGTTGCTTGCCGGTTACAAGATTGAGTCTGCTGGTTGCACCCGCGCATAAATGCTATGCTGAACTTATGGAGTAAAGCTCTCGAGCTTAAACGAGCAGTGTATAGTTTGCAGCTAGTAAACTAAATATGTGGAGAAATGCCAAGTGTAGCGCTGCGGCTCTGTCATTTGTGCTGCATATACGCTTATGTTCGCGCACACGCTCAAACTGAAGGAGTAATGTTGTCGGAGAAGGTAACAATGACTGAAGCAAAGCACATCGGTGATCCGCCAGCAGCGGATAGTCGCGTCATCACCCAACAAGAAAGTACCCAGGCTGCCTCAGAGCTGCAGGCTTTCAAAGCCCTGCAAGGCCGCTCTGCTCGACGTAAACGCTCTCGGCGCCTACGGATTGCCATCATCGTCGTGGTAGCAATCATAGTGCTCGGGGTTGGCTTTTTCTTCATCAGAAGCTTGATTACCCCGGCACCAGTTGCCAGCCTGCCGACTGATACCGTCACTCGAGGAGACTACATTGACTCTATTGCAGCTTCGGGTAACCTGGCGGCCTTTGAGCAGGTGACGATTACTCCTGAGGTCGATGGAACAGTTGCTGAGATATATTTCTCAGAAGGCGATAGCGTCGAAGCCGGGCAACTGCTGTTCACACTGGACAACCCAGACCTCGATGCAGCAATCACCCAAGCCCAACGCGGTTTGGACTCAGCCAACCTGGCTTTACGTGGGGCTCAGACCGCCCGCAATGATGCGGGGTCGGCTGTTGACAAGGCCTGGACCGATTACACCAATATGAAGAAAGCCTATGAAGCCGCGCAAGCCCTGGCCCCGACTTTAGAACCTGACGACCCGCTGTTGGCTACCTTGCCGACTCAGGCTAATGTCGACCTGACTTACACTGCTTACAAGGCAGCTTCTTCTAGCTTAGAGGGTGCCAAGCTCTCACTGGACAGTGCCAATATGGGCGTCAGTGATGCTCAAGCCGTAGTAGACCGGGCGATTCAATTAGCGGAGAAACGCAATGTCTACGCACCGATTTCCGGACAAGTGGTAGTCAACAACCTAGAACGCGGCACCAAGCTCTCTACCTTAGCTTCAATGGGCAGCGTGCCAATGCAGATTGCTGATATATCGAGAATGCGCATGACCATCTCCATAAATGAGATAGACATTTTAAGTATCAAGCCCGGTATGCAGGCAATCGTCTATGTTGATGCCTTAGTCGGCTATTCAGTTACCGCAGAGGTATTAAGGGTAGCTTCGACGGCTGGCAGCGGCTCTGAAAACTATTATGGCCCCAGCGGTGGCCTGGTCTACTATTCGGTCGACCTGTTAATCAACAATCCTGACCCGCGTCTGAAGATAGGCATGTCTGCTGATGCTGAGATTATCTTAGAAGAGTTGCAGAATGTCTTGATGGTGAACCCGATGGCTATTCAAACGGAAGCTGACAGTAGCTTTGTTGAGGTACAGTTAGAGGACGGCAGTGTGCAGTCGGTGACAGTCAAGGTTATCGCCAGCAATAACACCTATGCTGTGGTTGAAGGCAATCTGAAAGATGGCGACATAGTGATACTGGACTTTAGCAGCGATACTGACCCGTCGTCGTCACCGGGTCAGAGCAGAGGGATTTCAGTCTACTAAGCTGGCTTAATGATGAATAACCCTACCTACCCATCGCATATAGAGGCTTAACATGTCGTCAGTTAATACGGTAATCGAAGTCAAAAACCTGCATCGTATCTATGAGACCGCTGCTGGCAACACTCCTGCCCTACGCGGAATCAACTTCACCGTCCAACGCTCAGAGTTTGTGGCCATCATGGGCCCTTCTGGGTCAGGAAAATCGACATTAATGAACATCTTGGGCTGTCTGGACCGGCCGACACTTGGCCAGTACTTCTTCGCAGGCACCGATATCGCTACCTTGAGCGATAATCAATTAGCCGACCTGCGCGCGACATCCATCGGTTTCGTCTTTCAGAATTTCAATCTCTTACCGCGGGCTACAGTGCTGAGAAATGTCATGCTACCCCTGATTTATACTTCCTGCCCTCACGACGAACGCGAGCTTAGAGCCCATACCGCACTGCGCGCTGTTGGCCTGGAACCTCGCTTCTACGAGCATAAAAGTAATGAGATCTCCGGTGGCCAGATGCAGCGGGTGGCAATCGCCCGGGCCTTGGTCAACAACCCTGAGCTGATTTTGGCAGATGAGCCGACTGGCAACCTGGATAGCGCAACAGGTGAAAGGGTCTTGGAAACCTTGAAGGTCTTGCGCGACCAGCAGCGAACCATCGTCTTAATCACCCATGACCAAGAAGTTGCCAACCATGCCGACCGGGTCCTATATCTACGTGATGGTTTATTTACATATGAGGATAAACCCCGGGGTCAGGCAAGCAGTCAGTCAACTGAAGCAGTAGCTGCAGCAAGGCTCAGCGACCCGCTTTCATTGGAGGTGCTCAGCTGATGAGCATCTTTAGGGCATTTAACTCCCAGGCTCTGCTGGAGGTGACATACTGATGGGCATCCGCGATCTTCTCCACGAAACCTGGACCTCCATTTCAGCCAACAAGGGCCGTTCATTCTTGACTATTCTGGGCATCGTCATCGGTATCTCCAGCGTCATTGCCATGACCTCGTTGATTGCTGGTATGCGTAACATGCTGGTCGGAGAGCTAGGTTTTAGTCAGGCTCGGATGATTATGATCGGTGGGCCACCAATGAACGATACCGATCTGGAAGCCCTAAAAAAAGGCATCCCGGAATACGAAGAGCTAGCCGGTATGAATGGCTATTATTACATGCCGGTCAGTACCTCCAAGGTGCAAACGGAATGCCTGATGGCTGGGGTGACTAATAATTATCTGGGTGTCTCTGGCATCAGCCTGCAAAGTGGGCGCGGTTTCACTGATGAGGAACAGCGTCAATTAGCTCGGGTAGCTATTATCGGTCGCGGTATTAATCAGGAGCTGTTTGGCAGTGAGGATGCTGAATCGGTTGGCAGCACATTCAAGATGGGAGACAACCAGGAGACATATCAGGTTATCGGTATTGTTTCAGGGGATGCCATCAGCTCCCAGTATTCGATTGTTTTCATTCCGTCGCTGACCGCGCAGAAACGCATCAGTGGTTGGGATTACTATGACCAGATATTTGGGTTTGTCTATGAGGGCAGCGATGTTTACGAGGTCTGTGACAAGACAGTCGATTTTTTGGTTACTTATTACAATACCGAAGGTGACTATGTCTATGCCCAGAGCATGCAGGAGATGATCGACCAGATGAATGTCGTGATGGCAGGGTTTTCTGCCATACTGACAGCGATTGCTTCGATCAGCCTGTTTGTCGGCGGTATCGGCATCATGAATATGATGCTGACTACGGTCTCTGAACGTACCCGGGAGATTGGCCTGAGGCGCTCCCTGGGAGCCAGGACCTCAGATATCACCCAGCAGTTCTTGGCAGAGAGCATCGCTTTATGTCTGTTTGGTGGATTATTTGGGTTGATCTTCGGGTTTTTAGGGGCCAGTATCCTAGCGGCGTTAATCAGTCTTTTTATTCAGGATGTAACCTTCAGAGCAGCTATTGGCCTAGATTCGGTAGTCATTGCAGTTATTGTCTGTGTGGTGATAGGCTTAGCTTTCGGATACTACCCGGCCCGTCGAGCAGCGAAACTTGACCCGGTAGAAAGCCTGCGCTACCAGTAGCTTGTAAACCTTGAATCGTTTGATGCCTGCTGATAGCAGACAATCCGAGCTGCTCTCATGCTACAATCTGAGCAAACATTAATGCTGCAAGACAGGTTAAGCAGCTCTTAATGACCAGCCGGTGATTGCGATATGGGTAGTTACCAGCTATTGATAACCAGCGAGTGAGGAGAACACATGTCACAACCAGAAGCAGGTTGGTATCCGGATCCCAGCGGTGAT
>JAIRQI010000163.1 GCA_031256575.1 Coriobacteriales bacterium | reverse complement strand
GCATTCTGCTCATGAACCAGCAAACGCAACCGCAAGCTGGCAGCAGCCAAGCCAGTCGGTAGACTGGCATAACCACCAAAAGTTGCTACTACCTGGGGTTTTATCTGTTTCAACCAGCGCTTGGCAGCGCTACGCCCACGACTCAAACTGAGTAAGGTAGCAGGGACCGTCCAGGGCTTGCGACGATTGAAGCCACGAGCGCTGAAGCCTGCAAACTCGATACCAGCGGCTTTAACCAGACGTTCTTCTATGCTGTTAGGAGTGCCGGTAAAGTAGACCTGCGCTCCATCGGCCTGTAAGGTCTGAGCAATAGCCAATGCCGGGCTGACATGTCCAGCAGTACCACCTGCCGACAAGACGACGCGCATCAAGGCTGCTCCCCGGCTGTGGGTAGCATTGAATTCTCTGCGGCTAACTCGGGTGGCGCGGTTTTCTGCCCAGCCAAGTCGAGCTGCTCGGCCTTCTCCCCTACCAAGTCGAGCTGCTGTTCTGTGGCCTTCTCCCCAGTGAACTGGGACTGCTCAGCTAGCTGCGCGACCAGTTGCTTGAAGACCTGGCCGCGTTGCTCAAAGCTGTCAAACTGATCGAAAGAGGCACAGGCTGGTGACAGTAAAATTACCTGGCCCGGTCCAGCCAACTGCACTGCGGTTTGCATGGCTTCCTGCATATCTGCTGCTATCAGCACCTGGCAGACCGGTTGGCCACCAGCAGGAGCAGCGTTTGGGTAAGCGCTAGAAGCAGCGTCTGGAGCAGTGCTTGGGGTATCGTTCGAAGTTGTGCATGAGGTAGCACTTAGAGCAGCACTCAAGCTGCTTTGGAAAGCATCATAAAACCGCCTGGCAGCAGCTCCATAACAAATCACCAGTCGGCAGCAGGTCAAAGCTGTTGAGACCAGCTCACTCAAGTCGGTGTGCTTGTCTTCCCCGCCCAGCAGCAGATTAATCGTATGCGGTGGAAATGCGGACAAAGCCATCAGGGTTGCTTCGGGGTTGGTGGCCTTGGAATCGTTATAGAAACTGACACCATTGACCTCACCGGCAGCTTCAATACGGTGTTCCAGCGGTTGAAAACTGGCCAATCCGCGGGCGATGTCTGTGTCAGAGACACCTATATAGCTGGCCACCGCTGCCGCCGCCAGAGCGTTCAGGCTGTTGTGGCGGCCTTTGATAGCCATTTGCTCGGCGGCCAAAAAGACATGGTCGCAGCCCTTAAGCCTCAAGCAGAGCTGGCCAGCGGCATCTTGCCAGGTGGTTTCGGACAGTCTGCCCTGCCCGAAGACCTGGTCAGCCTGTTCGGGGTCGATACCAATTCCGATTACCCGTCGCCCTGTATTCAGGCACTCTGAGATGATCCTTCGCCCAACAGCACTCTGGGCATCAATCACAGCTGGTGCATCCAGCGGCATGTGTTTGAATACCCGCTGCTTGATCTGGCTATATTCCTCAAAGCCACCATGCCATTCCAAATGGTCAGGTGTGATGTTTAACAAAATCGCCGCTTCCGGGGCAATGCTGGTCGCTGTAGCCAATTGGTAACTGGAGAGCTCGACTACCAGATACTGGTCATCTTCACGCTCTGCAACCGTCTGAATCAAGGTCTGGCCGATATTGCCAGCCATCGTTGTAGTCAGTCCACCCTGCAATAACAGGTGGTTCAAGAGACAGGTAGTGGTGGTCTTGCCATTGGTACCGGTGACCGCCAGCCAGTGCTGGCCAGAAAGCCGATAGGCTAGTTCTGGTTCGCCGATCAACTCTGCTGAACGGGCCTGGGCATCGATGAATAGTGGGTTGGATGGTCGGATGCCTGGGCTAACTACTGCCAAAGAATAGTCTTCCTCCAGGCTCTGAGCAGCGATCCGGATACTCAGCTGGCGCTCGGTTGAATGAAAATCAAGCTTGTCTTGGCCTTCTAGGCTCTCGGTACTTAGTGCAGGCTGATTGAAGTACTGCTCAGCCAGCTGAACAATTGCAGCCTGGTTTTTCTGACTCATCTTGTCGATATAGACACAAAGCCGAGGGGGTTTAGCTAGGTCAAGGAAATGGCGGGCTACCGCCAGTCCCGTGAGCCCGAGGCCGAGGATGCAGACTGATGATGGCTGATCCGGGGTGGCAGGGTTAGGGGCTTTGTCTAAAGGTTTGCTGGGCATTGCAATATGGTACCTTATCGCTGCTCATCGGACAGGTCAGAGTGGGTCTGCAGATACTCACCGGGCAGGTCTGAGTAAGCCTGGGTTTGCTCATCAGACTGGTCTAAGTGAGCTTCGACATGTTTACCGGGTCGGTCTAGGTGGGTTTGAAGGTGCTTGTCAGACTGGTCAGAGTGGGTCTGGATGTATTTTTCGACTATCGCCACATCCGAGATAACCTCGATATACTCTGTCCCCCGTTTCTGACGGGTCTCCCGGCCTTTACCGGTGATTAGAATCACCGCACCAGGCAAGGCCTGGTCTATAGCGCTGATAATTGCATCTTCGCGGTCTAAGATGATGCGGGGCTCGACACCTGCAGCCCGGACATATTGGGCGATGTCCTCACATATCTCCAGGACTGGCTCAGCGCCAGCATCCTCTTCGGTCAAAACCACATCCCTTGCTTCTCGCCCTGCTATCAACCCCAGGTCATGCCGACGGTCATAGGCTTTATATCCAGGACAGCCGAAGACAATCGAAATGCTGCTGTTGGGATAAGCGGCACGTACCGCCTTAAAGAGGGCATCGAAGCTCATCTGGTTATGGGCATAATCGACCAGTATCAGTTTGTTGTCGGGAGCTTGAAAGGGCTCCATCCTTCCCGGTACCAAGGCTTTGGCTAGACCTTCGCGGATGATATCGATTGGAACACCTAGAGCCGTTGTTGCAGCAATTGCTGCCAGGGCATTCTCAACATTGAAGTCTCCTGCTAAAGCAAGCTGAAAATCTACCTCCTGGCCAAATAGCTGAGCTGTGAAACTGCTGCCGCTGGTACCCTGGTCAACGTGATTGCTTGCAGAAAGCTCTGCAAACTCAGTCCAGCCAAAGGTAATCAGCCATTCGGAGGTTTTAGCAGCAGCGACCACCCGTTCAATTTGTTCTGAGCCAAGGTTGATACAGGCTACTTCAGTCTGCTCGAAGATTTTCAGCTTAGAACTCAGATAATCCTCTATGTCGCTGTGCTCGATCTCCGATATATGGTCGCGCCCGAAATTCAAAAAGCAACCGACAGTGAAAGGAATGCCAGTCACCCGATGATATTTCAGACCCTGGGATGAGACCTCCATACTCAGGTAACTGATACCGGAAGCGACTGCGTTAGCAAAGTGACGGTAAAGATCCAGGCTCTCCTGGGTAGTCAGGTGACTCTCTTCAAAGATCACGCCATCATAATTGTCGATGCTAGATAGTATTGCTGTTTCTGGTTCTCCCAGGCTCTGCATCCAGCAATCCAGAATGCTTTTGATGAAATAGACAGTTGTCGACTTACCTTTGGTGCCAGTGACACCGATAATCGTCAGCTGTTTGAGTAGTTTCTCATAATACCAGGCTGCAGTCAGAGCCATTGCCCGCCGAGCGTCGCGGATGATTAGTCCAGGAAGTGCTAGAGGTTGTATGCTCTCACTGATGTAGGCTAAAGCACCTCGCTTTTTGGCATCTATCAAGTAGGCTGTCTGAAAATGAGTACCCTTGCAGAAAAACAGACTGCCGGGAACAGTGTCTCGTGAGTCATAGCTCAGATGGTTGGGGATGATTTGCTGCAGCAGCGCATGGGCTTGTTCGTTGGGCCAGTCGGTCAGTGACTGCTCTGGAAGCTCAGGCGGCCTAGGTAGCTCGGATGACTCGAGCGACTCGGACGACTCGGATGACCTGGGTAGCTCGGGCGGGTCGGGCGACTCAGGTGACCTGGACGACTCATGCGACTCATGCGACTCAGTCGACTCGGGCGACCAGTGCAAAGGATCGCTGATACCGACCAGCTCACCAGCAGCTGCCAGCCTCGAGGCCAGTTCCGCCAGATTTAGCGGTTCCAGGTAACGGTCGACAGTTTCAGTCATGTGCACCACCTTGGAGTAGATGCTGGTACTTCTGTCTCAGGTACTCATGATAGCGATTCAACCAGAAGCGCCGGGCCAGGCCACGGTCTGCCGGGTAGTCCAAAGGGTCAACTGTGCGGCCCTGCCGCAGCAGGTCAGCTAAACTTACAGATAAACCAGCGGCGTCAACCACACTGGGTACTAAAGCCAAGGGAGTGATATGCCAAAGAACCTCTTGGTAGCTTGCATCAGCCTGAGACAAGCCACCCTTCAAGAGATCCTCGGCCATCATACGAGCGATATTTAGACCTGAGGCAGTGATCGCATAGTTAGCCCGGTCAGGGTGAGCATTTATACCCAGCAATCTGAGGCTTTGCTTCTGGGCATCAAATTTATAGCTGATCGATGCAAACCCCCGATAACCCAGGTCAAAGAGCAGGTTGAAGGCCTGTCCTGTAGCTTGAGCGAGCATGTATTGAGCAGGATCAGCCAAATCGACGCTCTGTTGGATTGCAGGATTGCCTTCAGACAGCGCAGTGTGATCTGCCAACAGTATCCGTCCAGCATGAGACAGACCAAGCTTGCCTTGGCTGTCCAGGTAGAGAGTGAGCCTGTATAGCTGCGTATCAGCACCTTCGATGTATTCTTGAATAAGCAGTGACCCAGCATAACCATGAGCGTAAACCTGAGATATCAGGTTTTTCAACGCCGTCTTGTCGCTGGCCAGATGAGCTTTGCGCTGTCCGTTGAAGGGATTAGCCCACCAGCTCAGCGTGTCGCTGGGCTTGACGATATAGGGTGCTGAGAAAGCCAGGTCCAAGCGGCCACCAAAAGACTCCTGGTAGATGAAGCTCTTTGGAGTATCGATACCCCGCTCTTCACAGAGGGTACAAAGCTGCTGCTTGTTTGTCAGACGGTATAGGGTATCAGCAGCCATATCAGTAATGACTAGGTTTTGAGCTAAGCTCTCACGAGCCGAAAAAACCAGGCTTGTGTAGTAGTCACCACAGCTAACCAGCAGGATGCGTTGGTCGGGGTAGCGCTGAGCGAAGCTGTTTATCTGGCCAATCAGCACTTCCGCTTGATCCAGCTTATCGACTGCCTTGAACTGGATTATTCTACTATCCCGCACTGGACCTAGAAGCGACCTGCCCAGACCAGCTGAGACAATACCGTATTGCTCATGAAAGGCTCGAGCCCAGCTGTAGGCATTGATATCCGCCGCAAGAATCAGGGGGATAAAATCACTGTTACCCGGCTGGTCGGTCATATCTTTCGGTCTTCTCCCTAATTTTCTTTAAGAACTTCTGGATAAGGCCTCGATGATGCGTTCCAAAGCCATAGAACGGGAGGCCTTAACCAGTATAATCGGCTCAGACTGCAGCTCTGCTTGTAGCAGTTCAACAGCTTCTTGCCAATTCATAAAAGAGTGGATACGATTCTTTTCCAGACCAGATTCGGCTGCTGCCTGGGCTATCCAGTCAGCCCGTTCTCCAACCGTCACCAGCATGTCTAGTTTAAGCTCGGCTACCAGATTACCGATATTTTTATGCAGTTCAGTTTGTTGGGGGCCAAGTTCCAGCATGTCGCCGAGCACGGCGATGTGGGCTCGCTCAGGAGACATCAGGCTGAAGGTCTGTAGAGCTGCTCGCATCGAATCTGGGTTGGCATTGTAGCAGTCATTAATCAAGCGTGATCCGGAGGGATGCTCGATTACTTCCTGGCGCTGAGACATAGGTTCTGCAGCCTCTAATCCGGCTTGGATATCGCCAGCCGTAACCCCCAGCTGGTGAGCAATAGCCGCTGCAGCCAGGGAATTTAGAACACTGTGTTGGCCACTTAGCTTGAGCAAGACTCTGCAATTGTCGTTGTCGGGCAGGTTTATCTTGAAGCTAGGTCGCCCCAATTGATCATAATCCCATTCACTGGCATAGACTTGATGCTGGTTGCTCATGCCATACTTGATGATTTGAATACCACGCTTCTGAGCATCACTGAACTGCAGCAGGTAGTCGCTCATCGGGTCGTCCCCATTAAGCACAGCTAAGCCCTGTTGG
>JAIRQI010000171.1 GCA_031256575.1 Coriobacteriales bacterium | reverse complement strand
TCTCGGTGCCGTCGGGCAGCGGTCTCCATGCATCTATCGACCTCGATGAAGCGTATCATCTGGCGCCGGGAATAGCCGGTTGAATCAAAAGCACCGGCTTTCACCAGGGCTTCTACGGTGCGTTTGTTGGCGATGCTGTTGTTCACGCGGTTCACGAAATCGTGCAGCGACTTGAAGACTCCAGCCTGCTCGCGCTCGGCGATGATGGCGGCGGCGGCGGCCTCTCCCACTCCCTTGATTCCGGCCAGCCCGAAGCGGATGCCCTCCGGTAGCGCGGTGAACTCTTGGCCAGAAGAGTTGACATCGGGAGACAAGACCTCGATGCCGGACTGTTTGGCGGCAGTGATGTATTGAATCAGCCGGTCAGTGTTGCCCATGTGGCTGGTCAACACGGCTGCCATGTACTCGCGGGGATAATGGGCCTTGAACCAGGCGGTGCGCATGACCAGGATGGCATAGGCCGCAGAGTGCGATTTGTTGAAGGCGTACTCGGCGAACTTCTCCACATCTGCCCAGATGTTTTGAGCCAGGCGACGGGCGTAGCCATTGCGTTCCGCTCCAGCCAGCCAATGCTCCATCATCGTCTCCTGGGCACCGTCGGCCCAGAGCTCCTTTTTCTCGGTCATCAGCTGAATCTGCTTTTTACCCATCGCTTTGCGCAGGCGGTCGCTCTCACCGGCTGTGAAGCCACTCATCTCCATGGAGATGCGCATCACCTGCTCCTGGTAGACCATCGCCCCATAGGTCTCTTCGAGAATCGAACGCAGGCGCTCGTCGTAGTAGGTAATCTGGCGGCGGCCGAGCTTGCGGGCTACGAAATCGTCGGCCATCCCCGATTTCAGCGGGCCCGGCCGAAACAGGGCAATCACCGCCACGATGTCGTCGAAACGGTCGACGTCCATCCGCCTTAAGAGGGCGGTCATGCCGTTGCTTTCGACCTGAAAGACGCCGGCGGTGTCACCGCTGGCCAAAAGCTCCAAGGCCTTCGGGTCATCCAGCGGCAAGCTCTCCGGGTCGATGTCGATGCCATGGTTGTCGCGCACGTACTTACGCGCTGTCATCAGCACATTCAGGGTGCGCAAGCCCAAGAAATCCATCTTCAGCATACCGAGGTCGGCATTATGGGTGCCATCGTACTGGGTAATCACCATGCCACCCTTGGTATCGTTTTTAATCGGCACGTGGTTATCCACATCATCCGGACAGATAATCACCGCTGAGGCATGCACGCCCTCACCGCGGATTGAGCCTTCCAGGGTCAGTGCCGCATTAATGATGCGCTGGGTATCTGGGTCGTCTTCATAGCTGCGGATAAGGTCGGGGTTTTTCTGCTCGCGGTTCTTGTCCTCATCCTTGTGGCGGCCGAGCATGGCTTGCAGTGAGACATCCGGTCCGAAAGGAATCAGCTTGGAGATGCGGGCTCCGGTGGCAATCGGATAGTCCAGCACCCGGGTGGTGTCGACGATAGCCTGCTTGGCCTTCATGGAGTTGAAGGTGATGACATGGGCCACCGAGTTGCGGCCATACAGCTCACGCAGGTGCTCGATGACCTCAAAGCGACCGTCTTCGTCGAAGTCGATATCGATATCCGGCATCTCCTCACGCTCTAGTGATAAGAAGCGCTCAAAAATCAAGCCGTTTTCCAGGGGGTCGAGAGCAGTGATACCTAAGGCGTAAGCGATAATCGAACCTGCTGCACTGCCACGACCGGGGCCGACGCTGACCCCGTTGGCACGCGCCCAACGGGTGAATTCTTGAACCACCAGAAAGTAAGTAGCGAAGCCTTTCTCGCAGATAATCTTGTATTCATGCTCGAACTGCTGGTTGGCAGCCTCCGGAATCGGGTCGCCATACAGGCGGGCCAACCCGGCCAAGGATTCCTGGCGTAGCATGCTCTCGTTGGTCTCCCCCACTGGCAACGGCACTGAGGGAAAGACAAAGTGCTTGTTCAGCAGCTGGTCTGCGCACTTCTCCGCAATTTCAACGGTGTTATCACAGGCCTTAGGAAAATCGCTCAGCGCGGTACGCATCTCTTCTTCACTCTTCATGTAGAACTGGTCATTGGAGAAGCGCATGCGGTCCGGGTCGTCGATGCGGCTAGCGGTGCCGACGCAGAGCATCAGGTCCTGGGTCGGGGCATCGGACTGCAGCAGGTAATGCATGTCGTTGGTGGCCAGGGTCTCCAGGCCGAGCTCGATGGCCAGCTGGTTCAACTGACGGTTCAACTCGCTCTGTGAGACACTGGCAGTCAGAACGGTTCCGGATTCTTGCAGGTCAACCGAGCGGTTCAACTCTTCGGGAGTGATTACCAGACCCTGGTTCTGCAGTTCGATGTAGAAATCGCCAGGGCTGAAGACCTCAGCCAGGCGGCTGGCCCATTGCCAGGCATCAGCATCCTGCTGGGCTAAAAGCTTCTGGGGTACGATTCCAGCCAGACAGGCGGAAGTGCCAATCAAACCTTCTGCATAAGCCTGTAGCAGCTCAATGGTCACTCGCGGCTTGTAGTAGAAAGCCTCGGTCGCAGCTTGCGAGACCAGCTTAATCAGGTTCTGGTAGCCAATCAGGTTCTTGGCCAGCAAAATCAGGTGATAGAGTTCTGGCTTACGGTCTTTTCTGAGCTCGCTATCCGGAGTGAAATAGACCTCGCAGCCAATAATCGGCTTCACTCCCTCGCGGTGGCAGGCCTCATAAAAGGCTGGAATACCATACATAAAACCATGGTCGGTTAAAGCCAGCGCACTCATCTCTAACTCAGCCGCTCGCTTAGCCATGCCGTCGACTCGGGCAGCTCCGTCCAGTAAGGAGTATTCGCTATGGTTGTGCAGGTGGATAAAAGCCATGGATGGTGTCAGCCGATACTAAAGTCTAAGACTTCAGTCCAGGCGGTTGCCCGCTTGTGGGCCGGAGGTCTTGCGCACGGGTCGCCCACCTAAAGCTGGTTTGGCTGGTCTGACCTTCTGTTTGACAGTTGGCCGACGGGTTTTAGGCTTGGTTGTTTCAGTAGCCAAGCGGTTTGAGGTGCCTAAACCAAAGACATCGCGATAACCGCCGGCTCCGTGGTTGATGCACTTAGAGACCCGGGCAATAGTAGTTGCAGATGACCCGGTAGCTTCTTGGATGCGTAGGTAGGATTCCCCGGCAGCCAGCATCTTAGCGACTTCTAAGCGGGTCGCCATCTCGTTAATCTCCCGGATGGTACAGAGGTCAATCATCAAGGCCTCGATTTGCTGAGGATCATCGATTCTGGCAAAGGTCTCATATAGAAATGCCAGCTGGGACTGTGAAGCCGCTTTTTCTCTGACCATGGTGCTCCCGTTCAACACATTAACGTCCAACACATATAACACATAACTACTAAAAGACCGTGTTAAGGTCTTTGAGGTTAACACTGCTTGCAGTTCAACGGATGACAAGACCCGTTCAACAATTAAGTACTGCATAAAACCTAGAAGTCTAGGTAGCTCCCAATAAGGTTAGGAGCTGCCTAGAAAGCCAAGAGCTTGTCAAGAAAGCCAAGACTGCCAAGCAGGCTAAGAAGCTGCCAAACGGGCCTAAGAGGCCTTCTTGCGATTGTCACCGTTGGCCTTAATCACCAGAGTCGGCTTGCCTTCTCCCCGCACAGATTCCGGAGTCACAATCACTTTGGCAATTGTCTCATTGGAAGGCAGCTCATACATCGTCTCCAGCAACGTGCGCTCACAGATTGTACGCAAACCGCGGGCTCCGGTGCCGTGCGAGACGGCTTCTTGAGCAATCGCCAGCAGGGCGCTGTCCATGAACTCCAGCTCGACATCCTCAAAAGCAAACATCCGCCGGTACTGCTTGACCAGGGCGTTCTTTGGCTCTTCTAGAATGCGTACCAGCTCGTCTTCGCTCAAGTCGCGCACGAAACTGATAACCGGAATACGTCCGATGAACTCCGGTATCATGCCAAACTTGTGCAAGTCCTCGGGTAGCGTCCTGGCCATCAGCTCCGAAGTCTGCTGGGTCTGGGAGTTGATTTCAGCGGCAAAGCCGATACTCTTGGTACCCACCCGCTCGGCGATGATTTTATCCAGACCGACAAACGCCCCACCTAAAATGAACAGGATGTTGGTGGTATCTATGCGGATAAGTTCTTGCTGGGGGTGCTTGCGGCCACCTTGGGGTGGCACCGCAGCCTCCGTACCCTCGATTATCTTCAGCAGAGCTTGCTGCACGCCCTCACCGGAGACGTCACGGGTGATACTGAGGTTTTCAGCCTTACGGGCAATCTTATCAATCTCGTCGATATAGATAATGCCGATTTCAGCCTTGGGTATGTCGAAATCAGCCGCAGTGATAAGTTTTAGCAGGATGTTTTCGACATCCTCGCCAACGTAACCAGCCTCGGTCAAAGCTGTGGCATCGGCAATGGCAAATGGCACCTGCAAAATACGGGCCAGGGTCTGAGCTAGGAGAGTCTTGCCACAACCGGTCGGGCCAAGCAGCAGGATGTTGCTTTTGGCCAGCTCAACAGTGTCGTCGGTGTAGTCCTCACCCATCGCAACCCGCTTGTAGTGGTTATAGACAGCCACTGAGAGGGCCTTTTTGGCATGCTCCTGGCCAATTACATACTTGGCTAGCTCAGCATGAATCTCAACTGGGGTGGGTAGGTCTTGCAAGAGCTCCAAGGTATCTTCGGAGCTGGATTCACGCAGCTCCTTGTCGAAGTCTTGTTCAATCATCTCATTACAGAGCAAGACACATTCATCGCAGATGAACACCCCGGCTCCAGCTATCAGCTTGCGTACCTGGTTTTGACTCTTACCGCAGAAACTACAGGTAACGTCATAGGCATCAAAGCCACCACCGCTAGCGAGAAAATCGTCGAAGGCGTCTCGACCGCTGTCCCGCCCGCGACTGCCGCTGCGGCTGCCGTCGTTATTACGACCACTGCCACCGCTACTACGACCGCTACTGCTGCTGTTGCGGCCGCGGTTGCCGCTACCGCGGCTGTCACCGGAGTTATCGGAGTCTTTAGGCATCGGGGTCCTTTGTCTCTGCTTTCGGGATGTCTCTGGAGTAGAAGATCTGATCGACCAGGCCATAATCCCGTGCATCCTCTGCCGACATGAAATTATCCCGCTCAGTGTCAGCGTTGATGCGTTCTAAGGGCTGTCCGGTATGCCTGGCCAAGATGCTATTGATACGCTCCCGAGCGAAAAGTATCTCGCGGGCGGCAATCTCTATCTCGGTCTGCTGGCCTTGGGCCCCACCGGAAGGCTGGTGAATCATTATGCGTGAGTTCGGTAGGGCAAAACGCTTGCCATTGGCCCCAGCAGTCAGCAGCACCGCAGCCATCGAGGCGGCCTGTCCCAGACAGATGGTCGAGACATCGCACTTGATGAACTGCATGGTGTCATAGATAGCCAACCCGGAGCTAATCACACCACCCGGTGAATTGATGTAGAGGGAGATGTCTTTGTCAGGATCGCTGCTTTCAAGATGGAGCAGCTGGGCAACGACGGTATTGGCAACATGGTCGTCGATGGCTTCTCCTAAAAAGACGATGCGGTCATTGAGCAAGCGGGAGTAGATATCAAAACTGCGCTCTCCACGCGGTGATTGCTCTATTACGTAGGGGATGAGCTGTGATCGGTTGGGTTCGTAAGCCATGTCTGTTCCTTTCCTTGGTAACTGTGTGTAACTGGGTGCTCTCGTTTAATTCTTTTTAGTAACTGGGTGCGCTTGTGTGACTATGCCTGAGCTCGCGTAAAACTCAGACTTTCTTTGGCCGACCGGTCTTTTTGGCAGCCTGGGGAGTAGTCGTCGGACGCAAAGCTTTGTTTGTCTCGGTCTTCTTGGTCGCTTTCGCCGTATCACTAGCTGTTGCCTCAGCCACCTTGGTCGGATTCTGGTCGGTCTTCTTCTCTGGCTTGGCAGCTGCTTGGGCTTTAGCAGTCTGAGTCGCATCCGGTAGAACAGCTAACTCAGCCTCGACCACCTCAGTCGACTGGTCCTTCTTTGAACGTCTAGCCCTTTTTGGTTTTTCAGCCTCTGGCTGGAGAACTTCTTCGGTCTTCTCCTCAGTGATTAATGCCTCTTCATTCAGTTGCTGAGAAGCTTTCATGCGTCGGATTCCCTGGCGTATTTCAGCGATCCGGCCAACGCTGATCCACTCCTTGAACAGGGCTTCGGGGTCTTCTGCTCCACTGTTGGTGAATTCGTTGCGGATGTCCTCGTCACTTACTGTAATCTCGTAATGCCTGGCCCAGGTGTCTAAAGCCATTGCTTGGCGCGAATTGGCGACCGCTTGGCTTTGCACCTCCTCGCGGAAAGTGTCAGCAGTTTGCCCGGTGCTGGCCAAAAAGACATCCAAGGTGACCCCTTGGCGTTGCAGGGTGTTGAATATATCGCGGTAGATGTCTTGGGCGAAGTCTGACACCAGGGCCTCTGGTGGATCGCCTTCTAGACGTAGGGCAATGGCGTCTGCTACCCGGCGCTCTTTTAAGGAGGGCATTGATGATTGCTTCTGGAGCCGGATACTGTCACCTAATAATTGGCGAAAATGCTCGACACCCTCGTATTCCAGCTTCTCTTTAACCCACTCATCAGTCAGTGCAGGTAACTCCCTTACTGAAATCTTACGTAGAGTGGCTTCGGCATGCAAGTCCTGGTCCTGGCCATCATCGGCGCCATCGAAATACGGTAGCTTGAAGTCAATGCTCAGCTCTGTACCTGGCAGAATACCTAGGAAGTGCTTCTCAAAGTCTTCTGGCATGGCATCGATGCCCAGCTCGTAGGGCAGACCTTCTCCACTCATGCTCTGGACAGTCTCACCATCATGTGTGACTTGCATGTCTAAAGTCAGCACATCCCCATTCTGGCTGGGGCGGTCGCTAATCTCGGTGTATTCGACGTAATAGCCGAGCATGGTGTCAATCTTTGACTGTATCTCAGCGTCAGTCGGTTCTTCGGACGGCAACTCGATTGTCAGCGGGTCGTATGAGCTGAGTTCGTATTCCGGAGCGATATTGATAGTGAATTTGTAGGAGTAGTCCTGGCCTTCGATGGCTGGCTCGATATCGACCATGTCCGGTTGGTCCAGCGGCACTAGGTCTTGACTGTCAATCGCCAAGAGACAACTGGCTTTGACGATCTCGTCGGTAGCCTCAGCCAGAAAATACTCCGGGCCGCCATAAAGGTTGTCCAGTACGTTACGGGGAGCTTTGCCTTTTCTAAACCCCTTGATACGATTGTCAGCAGCTTTTGCGTAAGCATCTTTTAGAGCTTTGTTCACATCGACGCTTGGAATGGTCACGGTCAGTTCAATCTGCGTGTCTTCCAGCTGCTTGAGTATGGTTTCCAAAGCGGTATTTCCCTTCCATGAGAATCTCCGATACAACCCTATAAGGATAGCAGAAACTGCGATATCTGAGTAGCTGATCGGTTAGTCTCAAGCAGTTGGCTGGCCGCCCTAGTTGGCATCTTGGTTGCAAGCTGGCTTGGCTGGCTGCCTTGGCTAGATGCCTAAGCTGCAAGCTGGCTTGGCTGGTTGCCTTAACTGGTGTCTCTCTGGTTTCGTGCGGCAATTGCGAATAAAGTAAAATAACGCTCGATCGCCTCTGCATCACTATCGAATGTCCCATCATAGAAAAGACGTAAAAACTCGTTTCGAGCGCGTAGCACTTCACGAAGTCTAGGTGATTTTTGTCTGGCTAACTGCTCAGTGGTAGCAGCAAACAAGTCAAGAGCACGGGTGATAGCACCATCTACTCGGTCTTCTTTGCCGGCTTTTCGAGCTTTTATTGCCCTCCCTACTTCTGAACCGATGTTAGCCATCTGCTCAAGTATTCCTAACTGCTCCCAACGGTTTCTGTCTATCTGGTAGTCAGCCATGAACCACCTCAGCGACAATCTCGCGAATCAGTGTCTGGGTATCTGGGTTGTCGACTGACCGGCTGCGGTTGTTTTGGGCAGGCCGAATATTAATCATCGAATCGAACTCAATGAAATCGTCCTGACCATAATAATCAGGGTAGAGGTTGATGCCCCAGAGATCAGATTGCAAAGAACCTTGCTTGAGCAAGAATTGCTCTTCGTCAACATGTAGCCCAGCATCGACAACAACTAGTCTCTTCTCTACATCAACAACTGCTTTTACCAGCTCGTCGTACATGTTACTGGCCATAGATTTCAATTCATCGATGTTTATAGAGTCAATCTGCTTCATGTGATTCGATTCCAAGTAGTATGCCCGTACTAGTGGCGCGCCTGGTAGGAATCGCCAATCGCTTCACCGCGCTTTGCGCGGCTCACGCTTGGAGACCTCACTCGCTTCGCTCGCTCGCTCCTTCGTCCTACAAATGTGCCACTGGCACTTTTGCTTAACGGCCGAAGCCTTCTTAAGGTTCGATTCCAAGTAATGTGCCTATACTAGTGGCGCGCCTGGCAGGAATCGAACCTGCAACCTTTGGATTAGAAGTCCACTGCTCTGTCCGTTGAGCTACAGGCGCGTTTGGCTATTCTACCATTTGGAGATTTGTTAGCGATGACTTGAATATTCCTGTAGCATTGAGTAACCTTAGCGTTCAGCATTTGAGCGGCAGTAGTTCAATGGTAGAGCATCAGCCTTCCAAGCTGATTGTTGCGGGTTCGAGTCCCGTCTGCCGCTCCAATCTCTTGACCTGCGCAGATATTGGCATAGAGACGATTGCTGTTTGTTGTGCGGGCGTGGCGGAATTGGCAGACGCACCAGGTTTAGGTCCTGGCGAGGCAACTCGTGGGGGTTCAAGTCCCTTCGCCCGCACCACTTCATGTTATTCGTAAAAAAACACTCATGAGCGTTACGCTTCGCTTCCTTTGTCAGATCTCTATCAAAGCAACTGCTTATCCAGTAAATGTGGAGTTTTTGCTTCAAAATCCACTGATATGGACGGATACTTTTATGCGGCACTCGCGCCCTCAAGAGCATTCTTGAGAAACCGCAGGTCAACGAGCCGCTCAAAGTAACCACAACGAGACCTCGGTTTTTAGTGTCCTGGTAAGTATACCCGCTCCACTATCTCTGCCAAATCAATTGGGCGTTCTCGATTGCTCTATTGAAGGCAGGGTCACCATAATTTATACCTCTCATATCAGCTTCGATGTAGTAGACCTTGTTTACATTATCGAGAAAGGTAAAGGGATCGATGGGCTCTGGAGGGTCAGGGGGAGCTAGCGGCTCGAAATCCTGTAATAGGTCGTCTCCTGGAGCTTGGAGGCCCAACGGAAGGTCGGTAGGTTCAGGTTGCCCCAGCGGTTCTTCGGGTACAGGCATTTTGTATTCCGCAAAATTAACGAAGTAGAAATCCTGTGGGCCATTCGGTCTAGCGAAGTAACGCGTCCAGACGGTATCGAGGCAGCAGACATAAAGCGAATCATCAACATATAGTAGCTGAACAGTATTATGCCCATCTATTAGCATAACAAAGTCACTGGGGGAGTTGATTTGCTCTACCAGAGTGCCTCGAACCTCAGCGTAGGGTACCGGTGTCTCAACAAAGAACACCCCATAGCTGGTTGTAGATACGATTGCCACGGCACTGACCAGAGAGACCATAATAGTAACCAGCGTCTTATGATGTAATCTCTTTTTCAACGACTTCAAGCTGTTTGCCAATGGTTGTTGTACGTCCAGATCTGCTACTGGGTTAGCAACCGACTCAAAACCCATATTGGTATCTGTATACACCCTGCTGCATTCTGGGCACGTTATTAGGTGCTCTTTTATCGATTCCCGGGTCTCTTCGCTTACCAGGTCATCTTGGTAAAGGGGGAGCAAATCCCGCACAACATGGCATTTCATGACAATGCCTCCCTCAGTTTGATTTTCGATCGATGATAAGT
>JAIRQI010000170.1 GCA_031256575.1 Coriobacteriales bacterium | reverse complement strand
TCCACATCCTACCGCTACCTGGTGAACCCTAACGGCACCACGACCACTCTGATTGCAGGTCTCACCAATGGACAGAACCCAGAGCTTAGCTACTCCTACGATGCTCTCGGAAACATCACTGAAGTCTATAAGGGCTCTGCCCTCCAGGCCCGCTATACCTACGACGTGGACAAGTCCAAGTCCACATATATTCAGCTAAAGCTTTACTGATTTGACAGGGCTTTTTCTTAGACAGACTAAAGCTGGTTAGAGGCATCACCTGAGGAACTACCGTATTCCTAACGGAACGTACGGTTAGCATGAAAAAACAGCCTACTCAATAAGGACAGGCTGTTTTTCTCGATTCGACAATTATTCAGCAACCGCTAGTGTGGAGCATGGGTGTAATAACCAACAATTGTGGTCTCCCAAACACCGCCACAATATGTACAGATAACCTGTTTATACTGGGTAACCGAACAAATGTTAGTGAATGTAGCGTGAACATCATAATTAATAGTAACCTTGCGCATTGTCGTTGGATCGCAACACCAATTTCCACGGTCTACTTCCGAGCCATTCGCTATTACATGATACTCAAGACTAAGACTGATGTTGTCCAATGCTTCAGTACCATCTTCAGTAATAGCACACACGTTGGAAACATCAACAATAACAGCATCATCCACGTCAAAAGCATCAGGAACAGCTAATGCTAGTGACCCGGAAGTCATCAATACGAAACTGATAAAAGCAGCCAAGATTCCTTTTGATGAATGATTAGTTCTCATAACTAATCACCTCCCCTCTTTTGACATAGTACCAATCAAGCACCATAGTGTCAAACCAAAGTAATAAGCTCGCTAGCTATCAGTACAGAACACTCGCTGACTTGGGTAGATAGGACTCACATCCAACCTGTCTTTAGCAACCCAACCTGTTGAAGCCAAGAGAAAACCTTGACATCGAACAAATGTTCAGTTAACCTGATTCAGACAGCATTAACACAGCTTAAAGCCTGCATAAACCTAGATGGGGAGATCTTAGATGGAACTCATCGACAAACTGACTATCCTGGCTGATTCTGCTAAATACGATGTCGCCTGTACTTCATGTGGAGCAGAACGCTCCTCAGTTCCTGGCCAATTGGGCAATACCGTGGCGGCAGGTATCTGCCACGCTTTCGCTGATGATGGACGTTGCATATCCTTGCTCAAGGTGCTGCTATCTAATGTATGTACCTATGAGTGTGCCTACTGCATCAATCGTAAAGGCAATGATATCCCTCGCGCGACCTTCTCCCCTCAAGAACTGGCCGAGCTGACTATCGGCTTCTACCGTCGTAACTACATCGAAGGGTTGTTTCTGTCTTCCGGGGTACTGGGAACCCCGGACTACACCACCGAACGGATGATTCAAGCCATCGAGTTATTACGGGTGGAATACGGTTTTCGGGGCTACATTCATGCCAAGGCCATCCCCGGTACCTCTGCTGAGCTGTTGGTTCAGCTGGGGGTGTTGGTTGATCGGATGAGCTTGAACATCGAGTTCCCGTCGGAGGCCAGTTTGAAGGCTCTGGCTCCCGATAAAGGCCGAGAAGCCATTTTGCCGCCGATGCGCTTTGTGCGGGACGGTATTAAGGCTAACTACCAAGACCAGCGCCTGAGCCGCCGTCAGCGCACCCGTTTTGTACCAGCTGGCCAGTCTACCCAGATGGTCATCGGAGCTTCACCTGAAAGCGACCTGCATATCCTGAACCTGACGGCTAGCTTATACCAGAAACTGGAGCTGCGGAGGGTTTTTTTCAGTGCCTACATCCCAGTCAGTGACAATCCGCTGTTGACAGGGGTTCGCCAAGCTCCTTTACTGCGAGAGCATCGCCTCTATCAAGCTGACTGGCTACTGCGCTTCTATCGGTTTGAAGTAGGGGAGATAATCGACGCTGAACACCCCTGGCTAGACCCGCTGCTGGACCCGAAGGCGATGTGGGCAATCAACCACATCGAGCATTTTCCGGTAGAGGTGAACCGTGCCGATTATGACCTCTTGCTGCGTATTCCCGGTGTCGGAGTGACAGGAGCTCGGCGCATCATGCAAGCTCGACGAGAGCACGCCTTAGACTTCGACGACTTGCGGCGCTTGAACATTACCATGAAACGAGCCAGCTACTTCATCACCTGTCAAGGGCATATGCAAAAAGGCGTGCTATTTGACCCGATTAGCATCCAAGAGGCTTTGACTATCTCTGCCAAGCAGCGTCGTTTGGGCAAGCTAGCCGAAGGGCAATTGCCGCTCTTCGATGCAGCAGAGTTAAGCTGGGCAGACAGCGCTATTCGCCATGGTTTTGCTGAAACTGTACCTAGCCTGGTAGCCTCCAGGATAGCAACGCCCAGCCTTCAAGAGCCTAGCCTGACAGTATCTGGCCTCGCATCGCGCAATCAAGCAGCGCCCAACCAAGCATCGCTCGGTCTCGCATCTTCCAACCAAGTAGCGCCCAGCTTAGTACCCAACCTAGCATCCTCCAACCTGGCTGCTTACAACCTCCAAGCTCCCAGCCTTGCAGCGTCCAACCAAGCTGCACCCAACCAAGCCATCAGTACCTACCAAACCAGAACCGAGGTCTCAACGTGGTAGTCGATCAGCTGCGCTACAGC
>JAIRQI010000110.1 GCA_031256575.1 Coriobacteriales bacterium | reverse complement strand
GCACGCCTTCTGGTACTCGCTCCAGGGACAGCGACTGGTTTTCTTTGCCTGGTAGCTACTTCAGGAGGAGGCAGGTAGATTGGACTAGCTGCTTCACCGGCAGTAGCGACTGGGTAAGGGCTGGTCTTCATCGGCACGGCGCCGAATGTGGTGCTTGGGACAGCTGGTGGTGGAGCTGACAAGGTGGCTGCTGTTGACATAACAGCTGCTGGAGGAGCAGATAGAATCTGCTGTTGAATATCTGGGCTTTGAATCTCCGGGCTTTCTATCACTATCTTAGGCATGCTGGAAAAATCGTACCAGGATTCCCGACTTTGACCAACAAGGCCCATGCTTGACCCTAAGGAGAGCTCAGATGGGAGTTTTGGCTCAGCCATGGCACGCGGTTCGGGAATGTCTAGCTCTGCTCCACAATACCTACAGATGCTGGAAGACTCCGGAAGCTCGCTAGAGCAGTATTTGCATCGCATGTTATTCTCCCCCGCCCGGTACCGCTAGGTGCCTTTGCAATAATTCACAATACTTTCCAGATTTGAAGCTTATAGTCATAATTGTAATACGATTCAGAGCCATTTACGAAGACAACTAACTCCAGTTCGAGGAATTCCAAATCGTCTATGCTTTGAGCAGGCGAATTGTATGAACGAAAAGCTGGGGATGTCTCTCCCGGCATGACAGTGTCGCTACATGAGAAATAGGTCGGGCTGTTACTGCTTCTATCTCTAACGAACAGATTTAACCTGGTAATTGGATAATCCGAGTTATTGGCATAAGTCATGTTCAGATATCGGTCCCAGTCGTTGTTTGATGAATGGTAGTCTGTAGCTATAGAAAAATCGTTAACGTCCAGCTCGATGTCCATGCTATGGTAACTGTAAGAGCTGTCCCATTTCGAGTAGTTATTAAGCTTATAATCATATTCATATTCAACTACCTGGTCATTCCCAACGTAAACAGTATACTCAATGCTTAATAGCTTAATATCATCAGGATTGCCGCTATTTGGCCCATATGAGTGAAAGGTTGTCGATGTCTCACCAGGCAAGACTGTGTAATCTGTAGCATAGTATTCTGTTGTATTAGTGTCTTTTAGCAAGGCACTAATCGATAGCCAAATAATCGGATAAGGAGAATTGTTCGTGAAGGTAAAAAAGGTATATACCTGTATGTCGCCTTCATAGCTTAGGACTTGCCAATTAATCTCCAGGTCTTCAACTGTTACATCTTCTGGAACCTGGGTTGAACCCGTGGCTGACTCATCATTCGAATCTCCGGATGAGTCACTCGACGACTTCGAGCTATCTAGGTCCGACCAATTGGGGTTTTTACCTGTTGTAGTGTTCGATGGTTTTGAACAAGCGGCCAGGTTGAAGCTGAGTACTAGCACTAGCGCGAGAGTCAATAACCTTTTCATAGAGTTACTCCTCCTAATATCCCAAGTAGACTTTATTTAACAGTATAGCAAAAGCCCGCAGCAACGGTTTTTATGTATCAGGAGGCCTGCTTGACTCTCCTGCTTGCTTTTCTGGCGACAAGCGCATTGGTCGAATTCAACAGGATATCAGGAGCCTTGGTAGGTTCTTTTGCTTGGATAAGCAGGATGTCTGGGTCGTTTAGAATCTGGGAGCCATATAAGAACAGCACATCAGCGTTAGCGGTAAAGCTGACGTACTCCGGTAACACCCGGTAGTCGATATAGCGTAGGTCAATCAAGATAACCCGCCGGTAGGCAGGGGCTAGCAGCGGTGCCAGACTGGAGCTATAGGAATCCCTGAAGATATAGAGGTCACGGTCAGTCTCAGACAAGGGGTTCTCTAAGATGACGACCGGCTGAGCGCCGCGCAAAAACAGGTCGTAGCCATCGCGACCTGATGCTGCTTGTAAGTCATATATTGGCCCGGAAACGAACTGCCCGCTCTGCGGATTCAGGTAGAGTGCTGTGATTTGCTCCAAAGCCGGTGAAGTCAGGTAGCGCAGCTGGTCTGGTGGCATGCTGATGGCTAACTGGCCAGGATAGACACCTGTGAAGCTTCCTGCCTCAAGGATTGTGTAATCTTTTGACAGACGCTCCTGACAACCGAGTGCTTCAGCCAAGACATCCAAGACATCTGCGCTGCGTTGCCCGAGTTGGGCCTGGTCCCAGTGTAGGTCAGTGCGGTAGTAGTCCGTAGCTACCAGGGCGTTCGTCAGGTCGATGGCGGTCACACCGGGTAGTCTGTCATCCAAGAGCCTGGCCAGCTCTGCCGCATCGTAGCCTGGCAGGTCTCGATTGTCATAGATGCTCTTGTCCGGGATGATTGCGTAATAAAAGCTAAGCCCGTCAGTTTGCGCAGCCAGGTCAGCCTGCAGCTGCTCCATCAGCCTTGCCCAATCAAGCACGGCGTCCGCATCCAAGGCTTGAATTCTCCCGGCTCCAGCAGCTCCGCGGTATAACCCGTCTTTGTCCGACAACCTCAAGACATCCAGTAGAGTGACAGCTCTAAGTGTTCGTAGTGGCTCGCGAAAACTGAAGTTATCAGCAGCATACTTCTCAAAATCAGTCATGAAATCAGTGTTCCATATGCTGCTTAGGCTGGGTTTGGGTAACTCTGCCGGTGGACGTCGTTCACTTACTAGAACAGCTGGTTTTGGAGCGAGCAGGTTTAGGAGAAATAAAGCACCGATTATCAGGATAAAAGCTCCCAGGTTCAACTTGTTGCGCAGTTGTAGCAGCCTATCGGCTCCTGCTGTATTGCTGTTATCAGTTTTTTTATCCATCACGGTTTTTCCCATATTTACTCCTTAGAAGCGGAAGTAGATGAAGGGGTTAAATGAGCCATCCACCATAAAAGCAGTAGCCACTACCAGCAGCAAGGCGATGAAGGCAGGCTCCAGGCCAGCTCGCAAACGCTGGCCTAGCAGCCCGGCTCGTTTTTCCAGCCAGGCTACAGCTCGAACTGGCAGCGTCGTCGAGCCAAAGGTTGCAAGCAGCATCAAGGGTAGGTAGCTGAGCAGGTAGTAAATCGAGCTAGAGCCGGCTAAACCGCTACTCCCCATCCCCAGGAGTGTCAGTAACAATTGTTGGGCCTGCCCGAGGGTCGCGGACTCAAAGAGCACCCAGCTCAGCATGACAACTACCAGCAGGTAGAGATGCGAAACTAAAACTGGTAAACGCTCTAAGGCTTTGGCCAGCAGGTACTTCTCCAGAATCAGGACTGCCGCCATGAACAGGCCCCAGAGAATGAAATTCCAGCCCGCTCCATGCCAGAAGCCGGTCACCATCCAGACCAAGAAGATATTTAGGAGGTGTCGCGCTGGGCTGACCCGGTTGCCTCCCAAGGGTATGTAGACGTAGTCGCGAAACCAGTAGGACATGGTCATATGCCAGCGCCGCCAAAAATCCGTCAGGCTTTTGGCGACCAGAGGATGGTCGAAGTTTTCTGGTAAGTGAAACCCGAAGAGCAGGCCGAGCCCGATGGCCATGTCGCTGTAGCCGCTGAAATCGTAGTAGATTTGCAGGGTGTACGCCGACAAGAAGAGCAGTGCGAACAGCAGGCTCTGCTCGCCGCCTTCATGCAGGTTGAACCTAGCCAGGCTGACCAACTGCCCCAAGGTGTTGGCAATCAAGACCTTCTTGGCTAGGCCGATGCTGAATCGACGGATGCCGTCCGCAAATGTCTGCAGGCTGTGCTGCCGTGAGGTCAGCTGCTGCTCGACTAATGCGTAGCGCACAATTGGCCCGGCAACCAGCTGGGCGAATAAGGTCACATAGGTTAAAAAGACCAAGAGGTTTTTTTGCACCTGTACCTTGCCCTTGTAAAGGTCGATGCTGTAGCTGAGTATCTGAAAGGTGTAGAAGCTGATGCCCAGAGGCAAAGCTAAGGCCAGTAAAGCCAGCTCAGAGTTGAAAAGCCGATTCAGATTGCTGATAAAGAAGTCCGTGTACTTGAAGAACAGCAGGCTGGAGAGTTCAGCAATCAGCGATATTAAGAGAATCAGCTTGGCTATCGGCTTGCCTCGCCAATGCTCGATAAGCAACCCCGACAGCCAGCCGACGACGGTCTGAGCCAGCATTACCAAGACGTAAAGTGGTTCTCCCCAGGCATAGAAGAAGATACTGGCCAAAAACAGCCAGAGGTTGCGCCATAAGAGCGAGCCACCTGGTCGTGGAACCAGGTAATAGACTGCAACAACCAGCGGTAGAAACCAGTAGAGAAATGTGATGCTGGAGAATAGCATGGCTTAGGTCGCTTGGTTAGGCCAGCTACTTTTACACCAGCTTCTCTGCCAGCTTTACTCTGCCAATGTGAAGAAGACCTGAGGCTCCCCGACATTGCCACCAGCTAATTCGGAAAAGCCGGCTTGCAAGGCTTCAGAGTTTTCTGTCGATGAGGAAACCATCATTACATAGCTGCCGGATTGTTGTACGAAACTCTGGTCGGGGAACACGCAGATTAAGCGCTCCGAATTGTAGCCAGCAGATATCAGGCGAGCGACTTGCTCAGCATCAGCAGCACTCAGGCACTTCAACAAAACCACTTGATGTGGAATGGTCGAAATGGCTGCGTTAGAGATAGTCGCGTTGTCGATATATTGGGTGAATTGCTCAGCTGTCAATCCTAGGTAAAGCTCACAGTTGTCGGTTGTGACTGCTTCAGTGAAGCCCTTTGGCAGCTCCTGGCCTGCCGCTAAATGGGATTGGGCTTTTTCTAGAAGCTTCGGCATCAGCTCGGCAGTGGTCCCGTTCAAGGTGTCGCTTGCTGTAGTGTTGTTAGGTGCAGCGCAGGCGGTCAACAGGCTAAGTGTTGACGCTAATGCCAGAGTCATAATGAGCGCTATCGCCTGCCTAATGGCTGTCTTGGTGTTCCGTTTTACCCCAGCTTGTATGACCTGTTTGGCAGCTGGCTGCTTGACTTGTGTTCCTGAAAGAGTGTCAAGTAGACCAGTGACTGGTTGGGTAGCAAAAGCAGGCATCGTCTTCAAGGTACGATTTGTGTTTCTTCCCATGAGCCCTCCCCAAAGGATAGTAGTTATCGTTGGTCTGATACTGCCAGCTGTTAGTTAGCTTTCAGGATAGCATTGATACGGCCTCCGGCTAACACCACCTGACGTTCTTCTTCAGATAAATCGTTGAGTAGGCGATAGCTGACCTGTTGAGTCTGGTTTACTACTGTCAGCTCTGATTCAGTCTGTGTCAGTTGCTGATGTGCGTCGCTAAACTCCAGCACATCACCCAACTGTATACCAGTGGCATCAATACCATCACTGAACAACAAGGGCAGGATGCCGTTGTTAATCAGGTTCGCCCGGTGAATGCGAGCAAAGGAGCGGGCTAACACCATACGCACCCCTAGGTAGAGAGGAGCCAGTGCGGCATGCTCACGGCTGGAGCCCTGCCCGTAATTCTCCCCAGCGATAATCACACTACCAGCAATCGCACTGGCTTGGGCAGCTTTGGCCCGAGCCGGAAACTCCGGGTCAGTCTTCTCAAAGCAATAATCTGCCAGGTAAGGGATATTCGAGCGGTACGGTAAGAGCCGGCTATCAGAAGGCATGATGTCATCGGTGGTGATGTTGTCGCCAGCAACCAGAGCCACACTGCCCAGAATGCTGCTGGAGGCTGGAATAGCCGTCGCTCTTGGGAACGGTTTGATGTTTGGGCCCATGACCAGCTCCGGCAGTTTTTCTGTCGCCTCCGGAGCAGCCGGCAAGACCAGGAAAGCCTGGTAAGGGGCTGGATTGGCCGCGGTTTTATCCGCATAATCATCGAGTTGAAGGTTGAGGGATTGAGCTGATGTCAAACCATCGGTCAGGTAGCCGGTGAGGGCACTGATTGCTGCGGTTTCTGGGCTGACCAGATAGACCTGGGCATCATCGGTGCCGCTTCGTCCCTTGAAGTTGCGGTTGAAGGTACGCAGGCTGACGGCTCCACTGCGGGGGCTTTGGCCCATACCGATGCAAGGGCCGCAGGCACACTCTATGATGCGGGCACCGGCAGCGATGATTGCCGAGAGCGCGCCATTTTGGGCCAGCTCGGCCAGAATCGCCGCTGACCCGGGAGCGATGACCAGCGAGACATTTTGATGCACCTGGCGCCCTTTTAGGATAGCGGCAACCTTCATCAGGTCGCTCAAGGAGGAGTTCGTACAGCTGCCAATCGCCACCTGGTCGATTGCTATCGGCTCGAGCGAGCTGATGGCCACGACATTGTCTGGGCTATGGGGAGCAGCAGCCAGCGGCTCCAAGGTAGAGAGGTTGATTTCAACTACCTCGGCATATTCAGCATCTGGGTCAGCAGCCATCGGTACCCAGACCTCGGGGCGGCCTTGCTCGCTCAGATAGCGCAGGGTGTTCTGGTCGGATGGGAATATCGAACTGGTAGCTCCCAGCTCCGCTCCCATATTGCAGATTGTCGCCCGCTCGGTGACCGAGAGGGTCGAAACCCCGTCACCGAAGTACTCGAGAGTGTAGCCTACTCCCCCTTTGACGCTTTTTTGCCGTAACAGTTCTAGAATGACATCTTTAGCGGATACCCAGGGACGCAGCTGACCAGTCAGTTTGATACCCATGACCTGCGGCACAGTCAACCAGTAGCTACCCTCGGCCATGGCAATCGCGACGTCCAGACCGCCGGCACCGATGGCCAGCATGCCCAGCCCACCCCCGGTCGGAGTATGGGAGTCACTACCCAGTAGCGTTTTGCCAGGAACCCCGAAGTTCTCTAGATGCAGTTGGTGGCAGATGCCGCCCCCGGCTTTGGAGAAGACAATGCCATGCCGGGCTGCCACACTTTGGATAAAAGCATGGTCGTCGGCGTTGGCGAAACCCGTCTGGAGGGTATTGTGGTCGATGTAGGCAACCGACAGCTCGGTTGCTACCTGATTGATAGACATGGCTTCTAGCTGTAGGTAGACCATGGTGCCGGTTGAGTCCTGAGTCAAGGTCTGGTCGATGGAGAGCTGGACACGCTGTCCGGGAGTCAAACTGCGTTGGTTGGCAGTCAGGCTGCGTTGGTCAGCGGACTGGCTGCGTTGGTCAGCGGACTGGCTGCGTTGGTCGGTGGTCAGGCTGCGTTGGTCAGCGGACTGGCTGCGTTGGTCGGTGGACTGGCTGCCAGTCAATAGATGGTCTTGGATGATTTTATAGGCGAGCGAACTCAAAACGTCTCCTCTACTGTGAAGGTATCCGAGCGTTTACTGTACTACAATAAAGCTATGGAAGCCATATACTACGCGACATATCCCACCCCATTGGGTACAGTGCTGGTCACAGCCAAGCCAACTGCAATCACTGGACTCTGGTTCACCGAACGACAGCGCCATCAGCCTGCTGAAGAGCTTTTTGAGGGCTGGACAGAAGCTTTCGAACACCCCTTGTTACTGGCTGCAAAGGACTGGCTAGATGCTTATTTCGCTGGCAGCCAGCCAGCAGTCGAACTGCCCCTGGAATTGGCTGGTAGCCCTTTTCAACAGGCAGTCTGGCGATTGTTGACTGACATCCCCTATGGTTCAACCAGTACATACCGCGAATTGGCTCTGTTAGTCCAGGCTAGTCAGCAGAGATTACGCACCCCTGCTGCTCAGGCCATCGGCGGTGCTGTGGGTAGAAACCCAATCTCGTTGATTGTTCCCTGTCATCGGGTGATTGGTAGCAATGGCAACCTGGTTGGTTATGGAGGCGGACTGGACCGTAAGCTGGCACTGCTCAAGCTAGAAGGAGTGCTTTGACGCACGAGCTGATTCAAGCTCGCTGAGCTGGCTTTCGATTGATACCCAACCGCATACCAAACAACAAAACCACTAAGAGCATGCCGACATCAGCAGCAATAGCCATCCACATCTGGGAGATTCCAACAATAGCCAGAACCATCACAGATGCCTTGACCACCAAGGTTAAAACCACGCTGATACGCACTGTCTGCATGACCCTGCGGGCCAGTTTGAAGAACCAAGGCAGCTCACCGATGTTATCAGCCATCAAGGCGACATCAGCTACTTCTAGAGCAATATCGCTACCAGCAGCCCCCATGGCGATGCCGATGTCTGCCTGAGCCAGCGCCAATGCATCGTTGATACCGTCGCCGACAAAAGCAACCGTACCATGCTCTTGGCGCAAGCGCTCGATATACTCCATTTTATCCTCGGGCAACAGCCCGGCATGCACGCGTTGGACTCCAGCTTCCTGAGCAATCACCTGCGCTGTCTTCAGGTTATCTCCGGTCAACATGATTGTAGCAATAGCTTGTGTTCCACCTTGATGTAGCTGACGCATCAGACCAGGGCTTTCTGCCCGCAAAGTGTCGCGGACACTGAATACCGCTACAGCTTGGTCATCGACGGCTAAGAGAAGCGCCGTTGCTCCCTTCGATTCGACCTGGTCGACAATTGCCAGTGCCTGCTCATCCAAGTCAATCAAAGTGTTAACAAAGGCCCGAGAACCGATTGCTGCCGGCATGCCGTCTACTTTGGCGGTGATGCCCAACCCAGCCAGCTCAATCTGCTCGGAGACCTTGATACTAGCCGCTGACGGGTCATCGCGTTCAGCAGAGGCCTTAACAATCGCTCGGGATAAGGGATGGTTGGAGTCGCTCTCAATTGCAGCAGCTACTGCCAGTGCCTGCTGCTCAGCCCGCTCTCGCCAGAGCAGACGAGCCGCAGGCAGCGGATAAGTTTCTTCTAGCTGTGGATGCCCTTCAGTCAAGGTACCGGTCTTGTCAAAAGCCAAGGCTTTGACCCGAGCTGCCAGTTCCATGAATGCCCCACCTTTGACTAAAACGCCATTGTACGCTGCTCGGGAGATGCCGCTGACTACAGCAACCGGGGTAGCTATCACCAGAGCGCAGGGGCAGGCAATCACCAGTAGTGACAAAGCCCGATAAACCCAACTGGTCAAGTCACCGAGCTCCAGTGGAGTAATCAAGCTGAGCAGCGGAGGCAGCACAGCGACCAGGCTGGCTATAATCACTATCGCCGGAGTATAGTAGCGGGCAAAGCGGTTGATGAAACGTTCGTAGGGACTACGGGAAGCCTGGGCTTGTTCGACCAAGCGGACGATACGGGCCAGAGAGCTGTCGCTGACCGTCGCTATAGTCTGGCACTCCAAACGGCCGTCCAGGCAAAGCGAGCCAGCGAACAGGCGGTCACCTGCTTGTTTGAATATGGGCATCGACTCACCAGTAATAGCGGATTCATCGACATGTGCATTACCCATTGTGACTTCGGCATCCAGGGCCAGTCGCTCCCCTGCTCGGATGACCAGCGTCGACCCATATTCGACGCTTTCCGGGCTGATATCGACAACCGTGCCATCAGTTTGCAGCAGATGCACGAGTGCTGGGGTGAGATCAAGCAGATGGGCAATCGAGCTTTGATTGCGTCGTAATACCCGTTGTTCCAAAGCCTCACCCAAGCAGAATAGAAAGACCACAGCTCCGGCTTCGGCAAATTCGCCTAACACGCAGGCCCCGATAGCAGCGATCACCAGCAGGATATCGATGCTGATCTGACGCTTGCGTATGGCTTCAATGACTTCCGGAGCCAATACCACCAAGCCTGCAGCCAGACCAACCAGCGAGCAGAAGATACTGGCTATCTGCCATACCGGGTTGAAAGTGATGAAATGACAAATGATACCTAATGAAACAGCGATACCGGATATCTTGATCCAGGTGCTGGTACTGAAAAGCCAGGGTTTTTCGTTCTCATCCTCATCTTGCTCGTCACAAGCACAATCGTCGAGCTCTTCTGCCGGGTCTGTTATGCAGTTGGTCGATAAAGTCTGCTGTTCTTGGCTGCTAGTTGCAATGAGGTTCTGTTCGCTTGTTGCTGTGAGGTTCTGTTCGCCAGCTAAGGTAGTCTGGGTTGTCACATAGTTTTGGGCTGCATGGTCTTGGCTGAAGCTGCCAGACAGAGCGCAGTTCTCAACCTCAATATCTGTATGGCTAGCTGTTTTCGTACTGTCAGCGGTTCTGCTCATTGTAGTTCAAGACTCCTTTTCGGTAGCGTGCTCCAGGCCCAGCATGATTAATAAGCGAACATGCTCGTCGGCAAATGAGTAAATAACGTATTGGCCATCGCGTTTGGCTGTGACCAAGCCTCGATCCCTGAGTAATCGCAGCTGGTGGCTGACCGCTGGCTGCGAGATGTGCAGTAACTCAACCAAAGCTCCGACATGCATATCGGACTCCGCCAATGAATACAGAATCTTCAGACGGGTTGAGTCAGCCAAGGCTGAGAATATCTCTGTCGATTTATA
>JAIRQI010000048.1 GCA_031256575.1 Coriobacteriales bacterium | reverse complement strand
CGCCAATGAGGATAAGCCCCCGCATCACAGAAACGATTGCGAAAATCGTTATCTGGTTTGCTGCCCTCTTGGTGATGGTGGTACTGGTAGCCATCATCGTCTACATCCTGGTAAAGGGCCTGCCAGTTTTAGATTGGCAGTTCTTGACCGAGAATCCCCGCAACATGGGTCGCGACGGAGGGGTCTTCTCCACAATTGTTGGCACTCTAATGGTGGTTGCCGTGGCGATTTTCATCGCCATCCCTTTTGGCATTGGCACTGCATTCTACCTGGCTGAATACACCCGGGAAAGCATCTTTACGCGGATTATCCGGTTCAGTGCTGAGTCACTGGCCGGCATTCCATCAATCGTCTACGGCTTGTTTGGCTTTTTGTTTTTTGTCATCTACCTAGACCTCGGTTGGTCGGTGCTGTCCGGTGGCTTGACGTTGGCTTTCATGATTTTACCGACCATCATTCGCACTACTGAAGAAGCAATCATCACCGTACCGGACTCATATCGCGAGGTCAGCTTCTCTTTAGGTGGCACCAAATGGCAGACCATTGCCAAGTCGGTGTTTCCCTCGGCGCTGCCCGGAATCGCCAATGGCATCATCTTGAGTATCGGGCGCTGTATTGCTGAGACCGCTGCCGTTGTTTTGACTGCTGGGTCGGCACTGCGCCTGCCGACTTCGCTCTTCTCCCCAACTCGCACGATGGCGGTGCATTTCTACATACTGGCTCGCGAAGGAGTCAGTATGGAGAATGCCTATGGGACCGCCGCATTGCTAATCATCTTGATTTTCATAATCAATGTAGTGGTGAACATGCTAATCGACCGCTTGGTAGCAAAGGCCCGATGAGTGCTTTGATGGATGCGCAGAGAAGCGAGCAGAGCCTGAAGAGCCCGCAAGATATGGTCATCATCAAGAACCTCGACTTCTTTTATGCAAACAAGCAGGTTATCTTTGATTTGAACCTGAACATCCAAGCAAACCAGATACTATCGGTCTTTGGCCCAGCTAACAGCGGAATCACAACCACCTTGCGCTCAATCAACCGGCTTTATGAGATGAATCCGAAAGCTCGTCTGCAAGGTGAGATATATCTGAATCAAAGAAGCATTTTCGATTCGGATGTCAGTGTGACCGAGCTGCGCCGCCGGGTCGGGATGGTCTTTGATGTACCGACTCCGCTGCCGATGTCAATCTTTGACAACATCGCCTATGGCCCACGCTTGAAGAAGAAGAAGCGAAAAGCTGAGATTGCAGACATCGTCGAAGAGGCATTGAGCATGGCCGCATTATGGGACGAGACGAAGGACCGCCTACACACCCCGGCCATGAGTCTTTCGGGTGGCCAGCAGCAACGCCTCTGTATAGCACGGGTCCTAGCGCTACAACCGGAAGTGATACTGCTAGACCGGCCCTGCTCTGGCCTGGACCCGATATCAACGGCACGCATCGAAGAGTCGTTGATACAGCTAAAAAAACGCTTCACAATTGTTGTAGCTCCGCACAATGTCCAACAAGCTGGGCGTATCTCCGACCGGGTGGCTTTCATGTTGATGGGCAAGCTCATCGAAGAGGGGATAAGTGCTGAGGTTTTCGCCAACCCGCAAGACCAGCGGACCAGTGACTACATCACCGGTAGGTTTGGCTGAGCTGGCGAGGACTATTGGTGTTGAGAAGGTCTGAGAGGATACAAGGAACCGAGAAGTTGAGGGCTAGGGCAGCAGAGAGGTACGATGATTTGAGCAGCAGAGAGGCACAAAGAACTAGGGAGCAGACTAATGGCTTTGCGATTTTCTGAACAGTTGGATGAACTGAATCAGACACTGACCCGGATGGCTAGCTTTGTTGAGCAGTCGATTGCCGATGCCAGTCGAGCTTTGAGGGACCAGGACATCAAATTGGCTGAGCAGATTATCAAGGCTGATGACGAAATCGACAGCCTGGAGAAGCAAATCGAGTCTTTCTGCCTGCAGATACTACTGCTGCATCATCCAGTAGCTAGTGACCTACGCTATATATCGTCAATACTAAAGGTACTCACCGACTTAGAACGAATAGGTGACCAGGCTGCAGATATCTCGGAGATATCGATTCTGTTAGCAAAAATGCCACGACATCAAGATTCTCCATACATCTTCAAGATGGCAGAATTGACCCAGAAGATGGTCATTGATTGCATCGATGCCTTCATCAAACAAGACATCCAATTAGCAGAAGCTGTCATTTATCAAGACGATGAGGTAGACAGGCTTTTTCAGGTGATTAAAGACTACATCTTCACGATGATTCGGACCAATGCCCAAGATGCCGACCTAGCTGTCGATTACCTGGTGATTGCCAAGTATTTTGAACGTATCGGTGACCACGCCACCAACATCGCTGAGTGGGCTATCTTCGCACAAACAGGAGTTCACAAGAAAAGACGGATTATCTAGCAAATCATCGTTGCTCAAGCTATATATGAGCATACCTGTAGATTATCTGACAGCTAGGCAAACAAATATTCATGTTTGATGATTAGAAGGTAAAATCACACGAAGCAAACAAATCAGCCGACGTAGCAGGATACTCGACGTAGCAAGATGCTCGACGTAGCAGGATACTCGACGTAGCAAAATGCTCGACGCAGCAGGATGCTCGACGTAGCAAAATGCTCGAGAAGCAAAATACTCGATAAGCAAAATGCTCCGCCGGATTCATAGGACTCAAATGAACTCTAAAGAAAGCAGGTATGGACTATGAGAAAACTGATTGCCCTGGCACTGGCCTTGTTGCTAGCCTCAAGTATGGTAGCTTGTACGAAGGACCCAGCAGTTGACCCACCAGATACCACAGACCCACCAATCAATGATACCCAGGGACCTGACAACAGCAGTGATAACCCGAACAATTCAAGCAACAATGGTAGCTCTACCAATGAGAACCCTTCAACATCAAATCAGACTGACCCCAATGACCTGAAAAACGTCATTGCTGCTCTACCTGACGATTCTGCATTGAATACCATCTGGGACAAACTGACGGGCTATTGGGTAACGAGCGAGAATCTCTATATCGGCTTCATCGAGAACAACGACACCAAAATGGTTGTATATGGAGTCTGGGATTCAGAGAGCCAGGGATACGGCACCTTAATAGACGTTAAAGCGACCGGCTCGTACGACATAACCTTGACTGTTCACTATTCAGCTATGCCTGCCACCCAGCAGTCTGGAGCTCGTCCTGAAATGGATGTGTCTGTATTATTAAATCTAGACGCTTTGACTCAGAATGGCATAGTCAGCGTAAAGATTGCCAACCACGGCAACGGCAATTCCTACCAGTATTCATATGGTGGAAAAACCTTTGACGATGCTTACAAAAGCGCTCACTGAAGACATAAGCGAGCAAGCACAGCTAATAATGTGGAGAAGTTCCCTACACCGCCCGGTTGGTTGTCGGTGCTATCTATGTGGAGAAGTAAGCTAAGCAAGCAGTACGAGAAGTGAGTCTGGTTGGCGATTTGGTTAGGTTTGGTTAGTCGACTCGGTTAGTGGTGAGGGTTAGATAGTCAGGTCGGCCAAAACAACCTAAAAGCTTCCCAGGCCAAACGCAAACCAAAGACAAGCAAAATCAAACCAGAGACGCGGTCAATCCACTGTCGGGCTTTCGGAGTAAGCCTGGCAGCCAACAGTGACCCTGCTAGAGTTAAGAATAGAAACCAGACAAGCGATGCAGAGATTGCTCCTAGCCCGAATGCCATCGCTCCTTCAGTGGCGGAGCTGATAGCCAGGCCAATAACACCAACGGTATCGATGATGGCATGAGGGTTGATGAGCGACGCTGATACAGTAGCTAGCACGGCCTTCGCCAGGTTTTCTTCTCCCGAGTTTTCATCCTCATCAGGTACAGGTAAGCGTAGAGCTCGGACTCCCAAGTAGAACAACAAACATGCACCGGCTATCAGCAAAGCCGGACGGAGTACCGGAACAGCCATCAACGCTGCAGAAGCTCCCAAAGCTCCAATGACAATCAACAAGGTATCGCAAGCAGCAGCCACCAGGCCAATGACCAAAGAACGGGGTAGTTTGATGCGGATTGCTGACTTGAGAACGTAGATATTCTGGGAGCCAATAGGAAGTATCAACCCCAGCCCAAGCAACAACCCAGCCAAGTAGTCAATCATATTCATACCTAGCTAATGACTCGATAACAATCGTTGCACCTAGCATGTCAAAGCTTGTCTCCAGGTTAATGCGAAGCGTTATCAGGAGCAGAACACCACCAAAAGTAAGAACAAGACCACCTCATGACCCTCATGAACGAAAGTACGATAGACGATATATCGCTGCGTATATATTAGTGTTTATCGTAATAATCTGATACGACGAATGGCGGGAGCGATTGGTCGGTAAACCAGTTGATGCTCAGAGTATCGGCTGTGCCTCGGTACCTCGAGGCAAGACCACCTGCCCCTTCTGCCTGGAGATGGCAGCAGTAGGAGTAGCCTCGACGACCCTGAACGGTATCGATAATTAACCCAGTAAATCCTTGTGGCTTGAAGGTTGCCAGAATAAAAGCAGTTGATGGATCGTTTGCATCCAAATCGGCATTTTTCCACTGCGAACTTATGAAGAAGACTCAAAGAGTTTTACAAAAGTGCAGGTCAACAGGTATGAGGATGAAACCATGGTCTTCTCACCTGAACAAAAAATGCCGATTTGGATGCTTTTCAGTCACCAACCGCTTTATTTTTGGCAAGCAGCAAACTCCTCATGCATAAGAAATCGGAAATCCTTGAATGACTAAATTGGCTTAAGGAAGCGGGCAACGAGACACTACCTCAATACAAGGGCAAGGTTGGTAATCTACACCAAAAGATGGAAAGGAGCCAGACCATGGCTGAATAAAGTGCCTATTATGACTGTTATGGCGGAGGGCGAGGGATTCGAACCCCCGTGCCCTTTCGGACAAACGGTTTTCAAGACCGCCGCGTTATGACCACTTCGCTAGCCCTCCGCGTTGCCAAGTTACCTA
>JAIRQI010000179.1 GCA_031256575.1 Coriobacteriales bacterium | reverse complement strand
ATATGCACAATAGGACTTATTACAGACTGTACCTGTATCTCGAATTCCATTTGTTACCCAACCTCTTCTTGCGGTTACTTCAGCGCATTATAGCAGGTCAGGGGGCACTTCTCAAGCATTCGTGATTATTTGGTAACCAGAAGCCGCCTGACATACCCTCTGCTGACTATTCACAAACCTTCCCAAACCTTATAAAAAGCCTTACAAACCGGATAAACGGCGCAGATGGTCGGGAGCCAGGGAGTGCAGCATCATCTCACTGGAATCAATCAATCCTTGCTGGTAGAGCCGGAGCAGGCTGGTGTCCATGCTAATCATACCCTCACTGGCGCTGGAGTCGATGACCTGGCCCAGTTGATGGGTGCGCCCCTCGCGAATCAGGCTGCGCACCGCGGTGTTGCAGTGCATGATCTCAAATACCGGAATCACCCCGCCGTCGATTTTGCGCACCAGTTGCTGCGAGACCACGCTGTCCAAGACCATGGAGAGCTGCATACGCACCTGCTCCTGCTGGTTGGCCTCAAAGCTATGCAAGAGGCGGTCGACAGCATTGATGGCTCCCAGGGTATGTACTGTGGAGAAGACCAAGTGGCCGGTCTCGGCAGCGTTCAGGGCGATTGCTGTAGTCTCCGAGTCACGCAGCTCGCCAATCAGGATGACATCCGGAGCCTGACGCATGGCAGCCCGCAGTGCCGCCCTGTAGTCTTCGGTATCGATTTGAATCTCCCGTTGGCTGACCAGTGATTTCTGATGCCGGTGCAGAAACTCGATGGGGTTTTCTAGGGTGACGATATGAGCATTACGGGTGTAGTTGATGCGATCGATGATGGTTGCCAGAGTCGTCGACTTACCACTACCAGCTGGCCCGGAGACCAGTATCAGTCCGAAGCGTAAATCAGCCAGTTTGACTATCTCTTCTGGGATGTTTAAGTCTTCAGCTTTTGGAAGGTCAAAGGGAACCACCCTTATCACAGCTGCCAGGGAACCGCGTTGTTTGTAGACATTAATACGAAAGCGGGAGACTCCCTGGATGGCGAAACTGAAATCGTCATCACCGAGCCTGAGCAATCGCTCGATGTTACGGTCGATGGCCAGTTGATATATTTGCGAGATTATCTCTAGAGTGTCGTCCGGAGCCAGGACATTATCGTCAAAGGCCCGTATCTCACCGTCCAGCTTGTAGCTAATCGGTCGTCCGACGATACAGAAGACATCTGTTACCTGCTTTGCCACTAACTCGGCTAATACCTCTTGTACCTGCATCATCACTCATCCCTTCGAGCTGACCGGCTTTATTCTAAAATTCAAGGTCAGCCAGCGTCACGGCTGGAGCTTCTCCAGTCTATGGCTATCAGGTCAGCTAGCATTTATGCTGGAACTTCTCCAGTCTAAGATATATATCTGGCCATCGCCATCAATAAACAGACGTATATTCAGCAGTCGCCACTGGTCAATCGTCAACTGCCGGTCGACGGTGATTCCAGCCCAGCTTCCATCATCACTATACTCAATCTGCGTCGAGACATCGAGTGCACTCTCAGTAATAGCTGTCGACCACTCCGACTGTGGCCGGGTTGCCAGCAAATCCTGTATCTCCCCCACCCACTGGCAGGCTTCTTGGTCAGCAGCATAATAACTGGTGGTAGCCTCAACAGTGCGTGATGAAAGGTTCAAGTCATAGCGGGCAGAGACCATCGTCAAGACTGAGAAGGTAGTCAGTAGGAGCACCATGAATACCGTCACCAGGGTGGTTATGCCAATGCCGATGCTCTGGCGGTAACTGAAGCTGGCTGCTCTAGGCATCTAAGGCCTCGGCTCATCTAGCAGCACTCGGCCGACTGACCATTGCAAAAGCTGCTGGCCATCGACCTGGCTGAGGCTAATCTGCCCCGCACTGTAACCTCGTGTTTGCTGGTCTACGCTGAATTCCAAGCGGTATCTGGCCTGGCTTATATCAGTAACCTGCTGATAAGAACGGTCGAAGTACAAGACCAGCGTATCGTTTTCGATAATGCCGCCAAAGCGTTGGCTGAGTTCAGCTAGGTCGCTGCCAGCTTGCCAGTTCTCGACCAGGTTCATTGAGGTCAGTCCAAGCTCTGAGACGGCCCGGCTCTTCTCCAAATCAGACTGGGCGATGGCAAAGATATTCAGGCAGACCAAGGTGCAGATAATGAAGATGACCAGGTTACCGGCGAGTTCGATGATGATGCCGCGTGAAGCGCTATGCGCGTTGCGTGGCTCCAGCTGGGATAGCTCGGACTGTGCCAGTGGGCTTTTGGCCAGCATGGCTGCCGGGTCGTTTTGCAGTGACCAGGCCATTATCGGCAAACCCTACCTTTCATCCAGTGCTCCCTGGTACTGCTCGCTATTAAGGCTTTGCAAATGGATATCGACTACGCTCACACTGCCATCAAGCTGAATGAAACTGATGGTCAGCACCCCGTCTGACAGACGCTGGCTGTCGACAGCCATCGATTGCATGGGCATGATGGCCTGGCCATAATTGGCATCCGGCTGGTCGCCGGCCAGCATCAGCACCTCGCGCAAGAAGCCGTCGGCCACATAAAACCAGGTCTCGTAGGATTGGTCCTCATAGACCTCGGTGAAGACCAGCGCGTCGCCATCGCCCAGCTGCTCCACCCGTATCAAGCCGGATACGTCGTTCTGGCGCAGCTTCTGCGTCACATAAAGCACACTGGTGCGCTGGTCAAAATTGCTGGACAGGGTCTGAGCGGTATTCGTATAGACCTGCGCCCCGATGGTCGAGAGGCTTAAAGCTATCGTTGTATACAGCGCGAACAGCGTCAGTGTGAAGATGATATCGAAGTAGTGACGGCGCATGCTCAGGGCAGCTCATTTCCGACGTCTTGTTTATCTGGGGAGAAGCCCAGTTGCTCCTCGATATCTTGGCTTTCGGGGCCTTGCTGGATGGCAATCACCTTAACCTGGGGCAGGAGGTTTGCTCCCATTGACTCGTAGTAGACAACATAACGTTGCTGGTCGATGTTTAGGCCATAATGCTCGCGCAGGTAGTCTACGCCTTGTTCCGTTGTTGGAAAGCTGCCCTCGATGATGAAGCATTGGATGGCACTGCGTTGGACGCTCTGCTCCAGCCATTCAGTCTGTAGGACCTCTACTCGGTCGGACAAGCCGTTGATACCAAGCACTACCAGCAACATCAGGCAGCTGATACAGACAGCCCCGAGCAGCAACTGCAGATTGGCACTGCGGCTGCCTGGGCTTTCAGATATGTTAGTTGAGTTATCCATTGTCACCTCCGGCTCAGATACGGGTCAAAACGCCTAGCAAGGGCAGTAATACAGACAGTAGAATCACCCCAACCAGAATAGTCATCACGGCTACCAGGCCTGGCTCGATGGCTGACACCAGCGAGACCATCTTGCGCTCGGTAGAAAGCATCAGGTCCTCACCGATGCGCTCGAAGGCCTGCACATTGGAACCGGTGTTGAACCCGATTGCGACCAGCAGATGGCTCTCTTTAGGTAGCAGCCCGCTATCGAATAGCGCTTTCTGAAAGCTGGTACCTGTGGATAATTGCTGGCTTAAGCCAGTCAGCCGGCTTTTCACCCGGCTGTCATCAACCAGGTCCTGAGCTAGCTCGATGGCGGATTGGGGAGCCATTCCGCTCTTCAGCATCGCTGCCATACCCAGCATCAAACGCTGAGCCGAGAGTCGAAATGACAAGTCGCTGGTCAAGGGGCTGTGCTCAAACAGCCAGTGAAAGAAACGCTTGCCAACCGGTAAGACCCGCAGTATGAGAATAATCACACCAATCGACAGCACCACCAGGCTCAACCAAAGGGCAGCAGAGCGCATCCAGATGCCAATCGATAGAAAGGTCCGGGCCAACCCGCTCATCTCAAAACCGAACTGGGCAAAGACCTGGTCGAAGATTGGCATGGCTTGAGTCAAGAGCAGTACCACTACCAGTATCACCATCAAGGTCATGGCTAGTGGATAGAAGAGCGAAGAACGGATGGCTTGGCTCAAGCGGTCGCGTTTATCATAGAAATCCGCCAGGGCCTGGCAGGTATCAGCCATCTGGCCGGTATACTCAGCTACCTTCAGCAAAGACAGCGCATACTGTGGCAGACCTCCGGTCTTCTCAAAAGCCTCGGAGAGCCTGCTGCCATTCAGCATAGCTTCGGACAACGCTGTCAACAGGCGTTTCTCAGTCTGATTGTTGGCGACCCCTAAAAGGATACTTAAGCCCTCTGTCACAGACAAGCCAGACTCATAGACCATCCCCAGACTGACGAAGAGCCGGCTGAGTTGGCTGGCGGTCAATTCACGTTCGATTATCACTGACTCAGACATGGTCTTATCCCTTTATCTCAGTAGTAGAACATCGGGTAGTAGTTATCTTCATTTATTAACAGCGGCCCCAGGCCGAGGGGAGTCTTGCCCGACGAGTCAATGGTTGGGTCCAACATGGTCCAGGTCTCGACATCTAGTGAAATCTGGATGCGAATCACTCCTTGTTCGGAGCTGAAGACCGATATCCAGGCATGGTAGACGTCTGAGCAGTAGCCAATCTCCAGGCGAGCGGGGATGCGTTGGGCCCGAAGCATCGAGGCGCAGAGCACTGCGTAGTCGAAGCAGATACCGGTCAATTTCTCGATTGTGTCGTCGTTGTTGGGTAGGTAGCCGGGTTGCACTGTACTGGCCTTTTGGTAGTCATAACTGAGGTTCATGACTACCCACATGTAGATGGCGTTGATAGCCTCAATCTCGCTGGTCGCGCCCTCGGTGACTTCTTGTGAGAGCTGCACCGTCTGGTCATCGACGGCAAAATCGACGTATTGGTTGGGGTAGAGAAACGGCAACAGCGAATCGGCCAGCTCTACCTCGAACTCGACCACTATCATCACCGCATAACGGTCCTCCCGCACATGCTGCAGCAGGCGGGCCGTGTACAGGCCGTTTCCTCGTGAGAGCTGGATGGTGATGTATGCAGCCGTCGATTCAATCGTGTAGTGGTATTCCATGCCGTCCGGAGCCTTGACTAATACTTTGTACCGGCCTTCGACCAGGGACTGGGCGCAGATATATCCCTTGTTTGCGTTGGAGTAGTCGATGATGCCATACTCATTGGCAGCGACCTCAATACCAGGCTGCTCCACTTGTACTACGACCGGGGTGTTGTCCCGCAGCTCTCCGGGGTTGGCGGTTCCCAGGTTGGGGCCACCTGATGAAAAACCTCCCGCACAAGCGCTAAGTGGCAGTAGCATCGCCATTGCCAGACAGATTGCCAAACATAGGGAAATGACGAGTGTGAAGGGCTTTCGTGTTTTCAAAGGCTTTCGCTCTATGAAAGGCTTTCGCTCGATGAAAGGCTTTCGCTCTATCTTTGTGGATAAATACACTGAATACCGCTCCCCTTGAGCGACTGCGCACAGGTTCTTGAAGCCTTACCAAGCTTTGGGCTACCGCATTCCCTGATGCGTAAAGCGCTCTACTTTCAAGTTCAACCACCGCGCTTATTCTCTCACAAAACCGCTGGCCGAGGTATCCGTGAAAGCTTGCAGAGCTGGCTTGCTGCGTCAACTGATATGGTGACTGTAACACCATCAGTTATGCGGTCTGTTGCATTGTCTGTTGCGCTAAAAATTGCGTTTAGTCGTAAATGGGAATCGAGCAGCTGGAACAAGAAGCAAAGCCCAGGCCGGCTACCGGTAGACCGAGGCTGATAATCAGGATGATGCTGACAATCACTGTGGCTATCTTACGCGTGTTGGAACTAGTGGCAGAATTAGTAGGATTGAGCTCATCATTAGCCAGCCTGTCCTGCTTCTTCTTTTTTGATGGTCCTCCCATGTCTTG
>JAIRQI010000176.1 GCA_031256575.1 Coriobacteriales bacterium | reverse complement strand
GCGGGAGTGCTCTGCAGCCTGCTCGGCTAAAGCCAGCTGCAGAGCCCGAGCCATGCCAACTGCTCCAGCTACATTTGCGGTGCCAGAGCGTAATCCTCGCTCTTGCTTGCCACCCTGCAAAAAAGGCTTGAAGGGAGTCAGGGAGCGTAAAAAGAAAGCTCCGACTCCTTTAGGCCCACCTAGTTTATGGGCTGAGAAACTGGCTGCGTCTACTGCAGAAGCGCGTACATCGAAAGGCAGCTTACCCAAAGCCTGAACAGCATCAGTATGAAAAAGCGCACCAGATGCATGGGCTATTTCAGCCAATTTAGCAAGCGGTTGAACAGTACCAATCTCATTATTCACTGTCATTATCGAGACCAAAGAGCAAGCAGTAGGCTTTTCTGCTTGAGCAGCAGGCTTTGCCTCTTGAATGGCAGCAGCCAGCAATTCCGGTTCAATCAGACCATTACGTGTCGGCTTCAAGAGCTCTGTCTGCCAGCCGCTGCTATGCAGGTTGTGAACCGGTTCCAGGATGGCATGATGCTCAAAGGCTGAAGTGACAACCAGGTTGCCGCTTTTATCCCGACCGTATTTCTGCCGTACTCCTGCAGTCAATCCGGCAATCAAGGAGTTGTTGCTCTCTGTTCCTCCCGAAGTGAAGATAATCTCTGGTGGTGATGCTCCGATGGCCTCAGCAATGCTGGCTCGAGCTGCTTCTAGAGCCTGGCGGGCTCGTTTGCCTTCAACGCTCAGAGTCGAAGCGTTGCCATAACTGCCATCTTCAGCCAGGCCCATCCAGGGCAGCATGGCTTCCAACACCTCCGGCCGCAAGGGAGCGGTAGCAGCGTTGTCCAGGTAGATACGCGAGGCCATCAGAGGTGGTCGGAGGTAGGGGCAGTAGTTGGAGTACCAGGGTCGAGCATTGAAAGGCTGCTGGTTTCAACCAGCATAGAGCTTTCATCAGCGTTTACCCCAGTAGCACCGACATTGATTACTTGTGGCGCTGTAGAGTCAGCATATGATTGAACGACAGCGTTCGCAGCCTGGCGGATGCTAGCCAAAGCTGCCAGTGGGTCAGCTGAGCCAAAGATGGCATTGCCAGCGACTAGCAGATTAGCCCCAGCCGCTGCAGCAGCACCAGCGGTCTGAGTATCAATACCCCCATCGACTTCAATCAGTAAATCCAGCCTATTAGCGGTGGCTGAAGTGCGAATCAGGCGTAGCTTCTCCAAAGCCTCGGAGATAAAACTCTGCCCACCAAAACCAGGATGGACGCTCATCACCAAGATTAAGCTTAGGTTTTCTAGAAAAGGCAAGACCAGCTGAGCAGGAGTATCGGGATTAATCGAGACTCCAACCTGGCGACCAGCAGCCCGGACACGTTCAACAATTTCAAGTAGCCGTTCGGGATAAACCACCTCTTCTATAAAAGCTGAAGAACCAGGGGAGAAGGCCATGGCCTTATTTTGCCCAGTGAACTCTAGATGCACAGTGACCAAGTCAGCACCAGCATCCAGATACCAATCAAGTTGCTGCGCGGGGTTGGCGATCATCAAATGTACATCCAGAGGTATGGGAGTAATCGACTTCAACGCTTTAATCACTGGTGGGCCGATGGTCAGGTTGGGCACAAAGTGGCCATCCATAACATCGACATGCAGCCAGTCTGGGTCGCCTTGCTCAATCAAACGCACAGCCTGCTGCAAGTTCATGAAGTCGGCGCTCAGCAGCGAGGGAGCAATCTGAACCGCTTTAGTGTTGGAAGAATCAGTCATAAACACAGTCTAGACTACTTTCCTAGCTGTTTGGCTTTGAATGCTTCAATGCCGCATGGGTAACGTAACAGCAGGTTCCGATCAGTAATCATTTAGTCCAAGCTCTGTTCTGCTAACTGTACAAACGGGAACTACATCGCAACAACCACAACCAAGAGCTAAGCGGTTTACTCAGAGTACGCAGCATAACCAGGCGCTGCTTGGCTCTGTGGCGGAGCACCAAAGAGTTGAGCATTCGCCATGTCTTGTTCAAAACGCCTGTTCTGTTTACGAGCCCATAGAGCTCTCAAAATTAGTACAAACCCTAGCAACAACCCTGTGAGCAGGTTATATATCGCCAACAGGATCATAGTGATAGCGTTTGGCACTCCGATTTCAGCGAAAGCAGTATTGATAGCAGTGAAGATAGGACTCGAATAGAAGAAATGCAAGCAGTTGATCGATAATAGAATCACAATAGCTACTGAGAAACCTGATATACCTGCTTTAGAGCGAACAACATTAACTGTGACGATAATCTGAAGAATCAGCCAAATCACTAGCAAGCAGAGACTAACAGTGTTCAGATTCCGGAGAGTCAGGTAAACAGCTTGATCGGTAGGATCAAGAGCAAGAGCTTTAAATACACTCTGGGTGACAATCAGATTTATAGTGCCAAACAGATAGTGAAGCACAAGGTAAAAATCAGTAATCACTTGTGAGAATGGCCAGGGAGCTGGTATAGCATGAGCTTGAGCAGCTTTACGAGCTGACCAACCAAAAATACCGAACAAAGCACAACCCAGGCAAAACAGTATCGTGTTAGCCCAGCTCAGCGGTAGTTGAATGGCGCTCATAAGACTAGTCAATCCAAGTAATGTTAAAGCTGGCATGAGTATGTTGATAAAGCGAGCAGCGACTAGTAACCCAACCCCGACAAGGATTAAAACAACTCCGACTCTGACGTTCATATTTTTCTTGACCGCTTGCATGTTTCCTCCCTCAATTCTTTGTACATGTATCTGTCTAGCCCCAGATCAACCACTATTACTTCTTCAAGACAAGTTAATGATAACCCCTGAAGCTGAATTGAATATGAAAAAACCTCAGTAGTTTGCTAGCTAAAGATCCTGATTGTAAATTAATGCTTGTTTAAGGGGGTGTTTTTAATTCTGTTTTAATGATCGCTTGATATGGTAACAATAGTTTAGCACGCACAAATTGGGGAGGTGACACCATTATGGTTAACCAATAGCGTTCCAACCGCGAGTGCTGCACCATACCTTCCTGGACTGTTGGGAGATGCTCTAAGCAGACAATGAGGAATGTAGGCAGCGTTGCGAACGTATGACATGTCCAGAAAGAGCATCAAAGAACCAATGGAATGAGAAAAAGCATAGAGTGTTGAACGCCGACATAGAATGAAATGAGGTTAACATGAAAACAAACAAGGTTTTACAGAGGTTTTACTCCTTAGCTATTGTTATTGTAATGGCAGTCAGTTTACTACCAGCTCAAGCATTTGCATCTAACAGCAATTCGATGCAACAAGACAGAGTTGCCACAGAAGAAGAATATCGGATTATGCAGATTGTTGTGGAGGAGCTTAATGCTGAATACGGTGCGTCAGTCTGGCTACTTCCTTACTCAGATTATGCAGCACAGGGGTTAGCACTTCCGCTAGCAGTTACACCTGAGAATCTTGAAGCCTTCTCGGCTGCTGCGCGTGAAAACGTTATCTGGGCGGAGACTACAAACCTAGAGCTTCAACTCGCTACAGTTAACAACTACCTAAATGCTTCGTACGATACTAGAGGTGCAGTACTTCCGCCCAACTATGCTTCATTATGCACCAATTCGACACCTTGGGGTGTACAAACGATGATAAATATCATATCCCAGGAGGGTTACAGTGACGAGGTTATACGTTTTGTCGCTCTACGCAATCCCGCTTTTGCTGCTGTAGTCAACCAAGCAGCTAACGGCGAGATTGGTGCTGAACCTAGCTTAATCATATCGTTATCCAATTCAAATGATACGGAAGGTATCCAACCACAGGATGGAGGTGGGAAATCAACGAAAACTAGTACTATGAGCTACTTAGGGCTTGGGAAGTCGAAGGCAACTGGTAATGTAGAAGGCTCTGGAAGCAATTCAATATGGAAAAATGCAACTAGTGCTACTTGGACCACTGGTATTGGTTACCCATCATTCGCTGCGTATAGCAGCTATATCCTAGGCACCGGCTTAGGAGAAACTTGTTCTGCATATCATAAGGGAGAGTTGTCGACATACGACTATGTTTGGAACGTTCTGTTCCAACAATTCACTGAATTTGCTGTTACACACTATGCCAGTAATGCAGTGTAAAGAATCGATCCAATGATACTTGGGTGCCTTACTGATGCGCAACAGATATACTGACACTTTGCGAGGAGGACATGGCAACAAGTATCATATGTACCTACTAGGATTTACAAACGAACCTGTTTTGGACAGCTTTGCTGCCTCCTAGTGTCCAGTAGGAGGCAGCGGTTGCCCGAGGAAAACTGGGGTCCATTAGGGTGGGAGATGGTTAATACATGAAACAAAGGGGTCCATATAGACAAACCGTCAACTATACAGGGCAAGCGTTTACTTGCATATTGCTTGAACTAACTCTTGTGCTCCTGTTAGCTCTCGCTGGCTGTGTGCAGAATGAAATGCCTAATTCTGTTAACACTAACATAGGTGGGGAAAAATCTTGGGAGAATCTTCAAGCTGAAGTCAACCAAGCAAAAAATGGAGATACTATCGACCTTTCCAGTTATGCTTACCCTGTCCCTTATGGATCTCAATACATTATTACCGTTTCTAAAGGTATGTCGCTCAGGTTGCTCGGGTACCCTATGTTGGATTATCGTACTGTTTCATTTGTCTTCGAAGGCGACAACTCAGTGATTATCGAGGATCTCACCCTGACATATTCTGCTGACGAGAACAACTCAAAGGATATTCCGTTTTCAACACTTCACTTCCAAGGTGGTGATAACCATCTAGAAATTGTTAGCATTAATAGGATATATATGAGTTTATTTGAAGATATACCTGGACATGGCGCAGCGATCGGGGTACCTCAAGACTCAACTCTAACAATCAATGGCAGCGGCAACTTAGAAGCCATTTGCGCAGGAGGAGGAGGTGCTGGAATTGGTGGTGGTTTCAATACAGTTAGCGGTACGATCACCATATCTGGAGGGCATATCACTGCTCTCGGAGGTGAAGCCGGTGCATTTAGAGGATCGGATGTACAGCAGAAAGGCGCTGCTGGTATTGGCGGAGGTACTGGAGCTGATGGTGGAGAGACAATCATCACTGGTGGCTTAATAACTGCTTGTGGAAATGACGGTGGAGCAGCAGTAGGAGGAGGTTATGGTGGTTCTGGGGGCTTCATCTCTATCAGCGGTGGTTTCGTTGAGGCCTATGCCTGCTATGGCGGAGCAGCTATTGGAGGGGGTTATGGAGGTTCGGCAGGAAAAATAAACATCGAAGGGGGAGAAGTAGAGGTGTACAGCGCTATGTACGAGTCCGATCAGAAATATGGTTCAGCCATCGGTAGCGGTTACAACGGTTGGGGAGGTACCCTCTCCATTTCAGGAGGGAAGCTCTCAGCTTTGAGCAGCTGCTATCCTGAGCAAACTGCTATCGGATGCAGCATTTTCCAATTACCAGCTATATACAACTGGCGAGCAGGCTCCTTAGAGGACATATCCAGCGAAGAGGGTACTTATCCTGGCACTGCTTTCTCAAACTCTACTACCTACGACTATGTTGTAATCAAGACCGACTAATGAATTCGGTTGTTATCTATGCTAACTATTCAAAAACTGATTCGCACAATATTTGCAGCTGTTTTGGCCTTCAGCTTGGTACAGCTGGCAAGTTGTATTGACTCCAAGGCCGACAAGCTGACGATAGGGACTTCGAGCACCAGGCCACTGGTTAACTGGGACGATGGGCATCCAGTAGGCTTTGAGTATGAACTGATGACAACCATTGCAGAAGGTATAGGTCTGGAGCTGGACTACATTGAACAAAAGGACAACTTCGGGCAGTTGTCGCTTGCTTCAACGATGCTTAAATACGATGCCATGGCTTCTGAATTGTTTGATTATTATTTGTCACCTGATGATTCATACGGAGTACCAAGTGTAAAATGCTCCATCCCCTACTTTGTAGAGAACCGAATCTGCTTGGTCAGAACAGACTCTGAGATATCTAACATTGATAATCTTTCGGGAAAGGTAGTAGGTGTATGGGGTAGCCTAGGCAAGGTGGAGGGACTTTCCTCTTTATCAGACGATACTACAGTGCGCTACTTCATTGACGTACCAGCAGGGGTAGCAGCTCTTCAAGTTGGTATCATTGATGCTTTCCTGATTGAAGAAGATTATCTCGATTTCTTTGGACAAAACGAGCTTAGTCCTAACCTGAAATCCATCGGGGTCATCCCTTCGGGCAAGCAATACGTTTTAGTCTTTAGGTCCAGTAACACTGAGCTACTTGAAGCGGTCAATACTTGCTTATGCAAGCTGATCGATGACGGTACCTATGTGAAAATCTACTCAAAATACTTCAACTACGAACCTACAATTCCACCACATTAAGACATAGAAGAGCTCAACCAGATACAGGTATTGACTCTGGAAATCAGACCTGCCTAAGCGCTGCTTGGCTCTGAAGAACACTGCTTAAAAAGCTGAGCATTCACCGCATCTTGCTCAAAGCACCTGTTCTGTTGACGAACCCAAACAGCTACTAAAGATAAGTCACGCACAATTGATTGGTAGTAGAGTTATTAAAGCTGCAAGACCTGATGAGTCAGTCTAAGAACTAATCGGATTGATCAATACGACAATCTGTAGAATCAACTATATAATCACCATGCTGAAGCTAATAGTGTTCAGATTCCGGAGAGTCAGGTTACAGCTTGATTGGTAGAGCCAGCTATCAACTAGCCAATAACCATATTTGTAAAATAATACTCTGAACTGTGTACTATTTTAGGGTTGGTTAAACCTTCAGGCGCTACAATGCTTTGAACAATGCGGTTTTATTAGGAGAAGATCATGCGTATTCTGATTATTGAAGACGAACTGCGGTTGGCTGAGGCTTTGGAGCAGCTCTTGATGCACAACAATTATCAAGTAGATCTGGCTCTCGATGGTGAGGATGGACTCTACCAAGCTCTGACCGGTAATCATGACATGATAGTTTTAGATATCATGCTACCTAAACGAGATGGAATCAGCTTATTGAATGAGTTACGGCAACAACAGCTGGGCACACCGGTTATCTTACTGACTGCAAAATCAGAGACCAGAGATAAGGTACATGGCTTGGACAGTGGTGCAGACGACTACCTGACCAAGCCCTTTAAAACCAGTGAGTTACTGGCTCGGATAAGGGCTCTGTCTCGCCGCCGAGGCGAAATTACGGTTACCGACAACTTGGTGTTTGCTGATATGGAATTCAACCCGCACAGTTTGGAGCTTTGGGTTGGCAAACAACGCTTTATGCTGACCAAGAAAGAAGGTCAGTTACTGGAATACCTGATAAACAACCAGGGGCGGGCTCTGTCATCAACGTCCATCGTCCAGAAAGTCTGGGGCTTTGACTCAGATGCTGAAGACAACCGTGTACAGGTCTACATCTCATTTTTACGAAAGAAGCTGAAAAAGCTAGGTTCTATGGCTGAAATCCGCAATATTCGCGGTGTCGGTTATTTGCTGGCAGAGAGGGCTGACCAGAGTAGCAGGTTGGAGCAATGATAAAAAAACTGCGCAACCGTTTTCTCTTGATGACTATAGCCATTATGGCATTGGTGATGCTGGTGTCTTTCACCACAATCTACCTAATTAGCTACGTCAACACATCAAGAGGGTTCACGCAGCTTTACATCCAGTTTCGTAATGCAACCTCGACTGTCGATTCGCGAAGATGGGATGAGTACATGAGAGAGATTGAAGGTTTGCAAGAAGATGAGTATTACGAGCAGTCTTCGCAAAGCAATCTCAGCCTTCTCTTCGAAGACGATGGCACGAGATATTACACATACAAACAAACCACCAGCTCAAGTAGTGATAATCGTACGGTACTCGGTGCTGTGTTGAATGAAGATGGAAAGATAACCGACTTGATATATACTCCAAATCTGACTTACGAGAAGCAGCATGAATTGGTATCTGCTTGTTTTGAATCAAATCACTCTAACACTCCTAATCGGATCAGCTTTGCAGATCGGGAATGGTTGTATTGGTATTCAGAAACACGTTTCTCCTGGTCTCCAGGCCCAAATGGTAGTACCTACGAGGTATCACCCTACTACTCACAGAGAATCATCGTCATCGATATCACCCCTGAGCTGACTTCATTAAACAGCTTGGCTATGGTCTTAGGCATTACCGGCCTGGCAATGCTGGCTGTGCTAGGTCTGGCCAGCTTTGTGATAGCCAATATGTCACTCAAACCAGTCCAAGCTGCTTGGGACAGGCAACAACTATTCATCAGCGATGCCTCACACGAATTGAAGACACCAATTACTATCCTAAACACCAACCTGGAAGTCATTCAAAACAACGCCGATCAGACTGTATCAAGCCAGGAGAAATGGCTGGAGAATATCCAGGTTGAGTTGACCCGCATGGACAAGCTGGTCAATGACCTGCTGGTTCTGGCGCACACGGAAGGCAACCAAAGCCTGCCCCGAAGGTTTGACCTGAGCTCTTTGGTGACCGAAGTGGGGCTAGCTTGGGAAGCGGCAATTTATGAGAGAGGCATCAGCTACTCCGAAGAAATCACATCTGCTGTCAAGGTAATTGCTGATCCGGAGCAGATCCGTCAGGTACTGACCTGCTTGATGGATAATGCCCATCTATACACAGAGCCGAAGGGTTGGATCAAAGTGACATTGAGCACTACTGCCGATCATGCTGTAGTGGCTATCGAGAACAGTGGTCCGGGTATTGCCGCAGATGACTTGCCGAAGATATTTGACCGTTTCTACCGGCCAGATCCCTCCCGGTCAACAGAAAGCGGCGGTTATGGTTTGGGCTTGGCTATCGCCAAATCCATCATCGAACAATCAGGAGGCAATATCGGTGCCAGCAGCTCGGATGGGCTAACCAGATTCGCCTTCAGCCTCCGGTTAGCCTGAGGGAGTAGAAGATTCTGCCAAGCTCCGGCTCCGGCTCCAGTCTAGTTAAGCCTCTGCTCCACAGAAAAATAGAATAAGCCACAAAGAAAATTGAATAATTCTAGGTTAAACCGCGCAAGGTTTTCTCCCCAGTTAATTAGCTGGCAATCAACGAGCTAAAGAAAGCCGTTTCTGAGCGTTCTTTCTAATGAAGTCGGCTATGGATGAAGCCATTTCGTAGCCCTGTTCGACGAGCTCTTGTTCAGCTCGCAGCAATGCAGGCAGGAAGCTTTCGCATAACTGCTGGTATTGCTGCCAAGCGAACCGCTCACCCAACCCCAAGCGTTCAGCGCTGACAAGTATATCGCTCGTGCTGACATCATCGATTCGTCTGCTGGGACAGAGGGAGACACCCATCTCTTGTGCCAGTTCTGGGTAGTAGGTAGTGCAAGTGACATCGTAGAGGGGGGAGAGTTCGCGCGAATCCCAGGCTGCGCTTAAGATAAACGAATGGTTCTTCAAATGGTTGTCACAGTTACCAATCAGGTGGTCAAAGAGTATTCGGGTGAAGAACATCACCTTGTCTCCAAAAGGATTTCTGACAGATTGAGTAATCAGGTTGGCTGCCTTGTTCAGGTAGTGTCCATCAGTCGGCTCATATTTGTAGTAAGAAGGAAGCCCCGCTGCTTGACAGAAATCCTCCTGATGAAGCCGATTGGGTACGAATAAGCCATCGATAATCTGGGCATCATTCGTTATTGTACGGTCGAACCGCTTAACCGCCAGCAAAGGCTCGGTTTTATCAACAGGCACGAAGAAAAACTCCGTTGTATCAAACCCTAGGTTGCGAGCTGTAGCTAGGCAGAGCGCTTCATTGATAATCAGATGAGGAAAGGTTCCATCGGATGCTTTGATGATATGGGTTGAAGGAGCTGAGCCTTTGGGTAGAAACCAGCCGGTAGCAGGATCATCACCATTATGGTAGAGCCCCATCTTGGCTTGAGCTCCAGCTAAAGACAAGCGAGAGGCCATGCCTGTTTCAAGGGCTACAGTATGCGGCTGTTGTGAGAAGCGCAGCAAATCATCAGTAGCAAAAGCTTCATAAGAGCGGCTTTAATCAGCTCTCTACCATCTGGCGAATTCTCTAAAAGAAATAAGAGTGCTCCTGTTGACTCGTTATTTAGTCGCGCTAGCATCTGCGGATAAGCATCACTGCCAAGATGCAGAGACTAGGCAAGGGTACTACGCTGCTCCCCTTCAGGAAGCAAGCCTTCAAAAAATGTATAAGACTCTTCAGGTGTGAAGGGCTGTTCGCGTAGGAGCAAAGATAACGAGATTGCCTGAGCATTCTGGCTAGCAAGGTATTCAGTGGTATAAGCGAAAACCGCCCCGCTATCTTTTGCATCCAAAGAACCAACGAGCTGGTAAGCACCCATGAATTCACGAAAAACTTGTAGCTGCTCTGACATCATCGACCTCTAACAGACAAGAAGATATCGATGCCCAGACCGCTAGCCATGTTTAATACCTTCTGTATTCCAACGGTCTTGCGGCCACGTTCTATCTCACCAACCAAACGCGGACTGATGCCCATGAATGATGCGATATCTACCTGGGTGTAACCGAGTTCCTTGCGGCGTTGGCGAAGCATCATACCGATCTCGGAAGCGTCGAATACCTGCTTTTTTGTGAGGGGGTCAGACACTGGCATTATGACGTTCGTATCTGGCTGCGCTGGCATAGTCATTCCAATCATACGTATAGCTCCGATTTGGCCTGAGTCTCTAATAATCTTACCAATAAGTAAGAACCAGTATAGAATAGCGATTCTATTACGTAAAGGTTAGATTTATGGGGAGAAAACCTTCGCAAGGGTTTCTCCCCAGGTGCTCTGTCAGTCGCTGCTGGCTTAGTAGAACTCTGGTTTGAAGTCGCGGTTGATTAAACTGTGGAACGCCTGGTCGATAGGTTGGTCTTCCCAGACGATGGAGCGCACTTGTTCGCAGATTGGTAACTCTACCTGGTATTTCGCTGCCAGCGCTGAGACAGTTTGGGCTGCCAGGGCGCCTTCAACCACCATGTGGGTGCGGTCTTGGTAGCTTTTCAGGCTACCTCCACCTGCTAGCTCCAAGCCGAAACTGCGATTACGGGAGTGTGTTGATGTACAGGTGGCAATCAGGTCTCCCATCCCAGCCAGACCCATACAGGTAATCGACTGGCCACCTGCAGCTTTCACCAAGCGGGCAATCTCGGCTAGTCCACGGGTCATCAGCATGGCTTGGGTATTGTCGCCTAAGCCCAGGCCGGAGGCTAAACCGCAGGCAATGGCTATGACATTTTTTGTAGCTCCACAGAGTTGGACACCGATTGTATCATCAGAGTTATAGACCCTGAAGGTCGGGGTGGCTAACAACTCCTGAAAGAATTGGGCACAAGTAGCATTCTTGGAAGCTACGACTGTCGCAGCTGGAATAGCCTTGCAGACTTCCTCAGCATGGTTTGGCCCGGAGAGCACAGCGATACGTTCTGGGTGGCCGACTGCTCGAGCCAAGGTCTCATCTAGATAGCTCAGGCTTGATGGGTCGAGGCCCTTGCTCAAGATGATTAAAGGCAGCTCAGGGCTGACCAGGTCGCGCAAACGCTCCGCCATCTCAGCTAGAGCCATCGATGGAGTGACTAGAACAGCAGCGTCCGCTGAGCTGAGGCTTTGCTGTAAATCTGCGCTGGCTTGGACATTGGCTGGAAAAACGATGTCACTCAAGTATCGAGGGTTTTGCTGCTCACTGTTGAAGTAATCGACCAGAGCTTGGTCGCGTGACCATAAGGTGACAGCAGTTCCTTTGCTGCCAAGCAGCCAAGCGATAGCCGAACCCCAGGAGCCGGCTCCGATGACAGCAACTCTTGGGGTTGCGGTGGCTTTTGGAGTATCTATATCCATCATTCTTGAACCTCTTTCTTCTGCCCGATGCGGTATTCGGTTCCGGCTCGCAGACGGGAGATGTTGCTGCGGTGTGCCCAGATTACCAGCGATGCCGCTAATAACACCAAGACTACGAAGAGTAATTCTCCCCCTGAAGACCAATAAGCCACAAAGGGTGCACAGACTGCTGCTGTAATCGAGCCGACCGAGACATAGCGGGTGATGACCACCAGCACAGCGAAGACTGCTACCAGCATCAACCAGCCTTGCCAACCGTATCCGAAGAACAAGCAGCCTGCGGCTACAGCTATGCCTTTGCCACCTTTGAAATGCAACCAGGGGCTGAAAACATGCCCGCTGATTGAGCCGAATATGCCTAAGCCTTGAATCAAGCCATAGATATGGGTGTTGAAAGCCGAGAGTACTGTGCTGTCGGATAACTGTAGCCCGAACATGACAATCGGCTCACCTCCGTCAACTAACGTAGCTAGTGAGGCTTGCGAGACATTCCAGGCTGCTAACAATCCCAAAGCCATCGCCAAAACCCCAGCCAGTAGGCCTTTGACGAAGTCTAGGCTGAAAACCGCAACACCACCGACTACTCCCATGGTGCGGATGGCATTGGTGGTGCCGATGTTGCCCGAACCATGCTCGCGAATATCGGTGCGATAAAACATCTTAGAGATGATTACTCCCCAGGGTATCGAACCCAAGAGAAAGCTGATTGCCAGACAAGCGACGCAATATAGGATGATTTGTTGCATTTCAGCCGCTCCCGTACTTGAAGACTTGCTTACTACCTGCCGATGACCTGCTGATACCTGATGACAGGTGACAGGGGGACGGTTCTTCTGTCACCATTAAGTGGTGACAGAAGAACCGTCCCCCTGTCACCCTGATACCTACTGACAAGCTCCTGCCCCCTATCTGTCACCCAAGCCAGTAGTGAGAAACACAAGCCCTCGCTTCAAGCATTCAGTTTTCATAATGTGACCAGGCAGCATAGATTTGAACCTTTTTAGCGTTTTCATCAACTTTATAGACGATGCGATGCTGGTAACTGAGACGCCGTGAGTAGCGGCCCTCGTTGTAGGGAACAAGCTTCTCGAATTGGTCAGAAGGAGCGTAAGGGTCAGTTCTCAATGTCTCAACTATTTGCAGAAAACGTTCCTTGAGCTTGGATTGCTTAATCTTTCGCAAATCTGCCTTCGCGGAATTCTTAATGACGACCCGGTAAGCCATCAAAGAGTATCCCAATCCAAATCATCGACATCACTGAAGCCCGATTCGTCAGACTCGCGCTGGCGTACAGTGTTCATAACCCCACTCTGCTCCAAAAAAAGCGTCTCCTTGATTGACGACCAATCAGCGAGCGGGATGACAGCCACACCTTCCTGACCAGTGCTTGGAACAATCTCAATGACGTCCCTATTCATCGTCACTGCCTTAATAATCCCATATAGATTCTTACGTGCATTAGTTGGAGTGTACTGTGTTGTCATATAACCACCTCCATGCTGATGATAACGCACGTGTATAGCGTACGTCAATCCTACTCAAAGCTAAGAAAATGAGAACAAGCAGAGCAAATAGATCAGATAGACCTCGTCCATCCACCATCTATCCATCACCTATCCCTCTTGCTTGCCAAATAACAAGCAGTTGGTGTCTGGAAAGCATCCAAATCGGCATTCTTCATTATGGGGAGAAAACCTCGTATTTATCCACATGCCCTTGACCTGCACTTATGTGAGATTACCCTGAACATCCTTCATAACAACGCGCAAAAAAATGCCGATTTGAGTGCTTTTCAGACACTAACTAGGACAATCTCTCCATCATCCTCCCGCTGGTTTCTCCTGCTACCCTTCCTGTCACCGTCCCCATCTGCCCCTGCGGGTTTCTCCTGCTACCCTCCCTGTCAACGTTCCCATCTGCTCCTGCGGGTTTCTCTTGCTACCCTCCCTGTCAACGTTCCCATCTGCTCCCGCTGGTTTCTCTTGCTACCCTCCCTGTCACCGTTCCCATCTACCCCGCTGGTTTCTCCCGCTACCTTTCCTGTCAACGTTCCCATCAGCTCCTGCAGGTTTTTCCACATTTCTTTAGTCCTTTTGCTTGAACTTCAGCTTGATTGGGGTGCCTTGCAGGGGTAAGGATTCGCGCATCCGGTTCTCTAAGTAGCGGGTGAAATTGTCATCGATAATCTGGGGATGGTTGGCAAAGAAGGTAAAAACCGGTGGTTTGAACCCGGTCTGGGTGACATAGTTGATGCGCAGCCGCATGCGGCCTTTCGAGATAGTATGGCCGAAGTCGCGCAGCTCTGTGAGCAGGGCATTCAGGCGGGAGGTCTTAATCTTGCCACAGTAGTTAGCATAGACCAGCTTGATGGCTTGCCAGATGCGATGGACGCTGCGTCCGGTCAGAGCGGAGATATGGATTACTGGGGCGTAGGCGACAAAAGGCAGTCTATCCTCTACCTGCTGGTTAACCAGCTCGCGCGCCTCCGGGGTATCTAGCTGGTCCCATTTGTTTATCAGGATAATCAAGGCGCAACCACGCTCTTCAGCCAAGCGGGCAACGCGCTGGTCCTGGTCGGTGAGACCTAACACAGCGTCAATCAAAAGCAGAGCGACATCTGCCCGGTCAATCGCTTTTAAAGCTCGCACGAAACCGTAGTATTCGACATCGGCATCAATATGGGATTTGCGACGGATACCAGCGGTATCGATAATTCTGTAGTGTTGGCCGTCTCGTACTAAGACGCTGTCGATGGCATCGCGGGTTGTACCAGCCACTTCGCTGACAATCGAGCGCTCTTGGCCGAGCAGCCGATTGGTCAAGGTAGACTTGCCAGCATTAGGCCGTCCGATGATGGCCACACAGATTTCACCGGGGTCGGCAGGGGTGCCTGGGCTGACTAGGCCACTAGGTTCTGCGGGGGTGATGGTGTTGGTGGGGGCGATGGTGTCGTCGGCTGGCAGCAAATCCGCTAGAGCGTCGAGCAAATCCCCGGAACCGTGCCCATGCAGGCTGGATATCGACCAGGGTTCACCTAGACCCACCTGGTAGAACTCCCAGGTCTGATCCTCACGCAAAGGCTCGTCGATTTTATTCACCAGCAGCATCACCGGTCGGCCTGAACGCTTCAGGATGCGAGCCACCTCGACATCGTCAGCCAACAAACCAGTCTGGCCGTCAACCATCAACAGCACGACATCGGCTTCTTCGCAAGCCACCAAGGCCTGGTTTAGGATAGAAGCCTGAAAGGCATCATCGCCACCCATCTCAATACCACCGGTGTCGATCAGCATGAACTCATGCCCGTTCCAATCGGCGCGATGGTAACTGCGGTCACGCGTCACTCCCCGCTGCTCATGCACGATGGCATCACTGGTCTGGGCTATGCGGTTCACAAAAGTGGACTTGCCGACATTCGGTCGGCCGACCACTGCGACAATCGGCAGGCTCATCAGCCTCTATCCTCACGTAGATGCAGTTAACTCACTGATATAGGTTACCACATGCACCTTACGCCCGATTAGCGCCTGCAGCTGGCTTGCAGTGTAACCGTCCAAAGTCAGTCCATCCGAGTTAAAGATAAAACTGGGGATAAACACGGGCAACTCTGACGAGATTCGTTTACCTGCTGTCGCAAAGGCCTGGGCGATATCACTGGCGGTCAGCAAGCCGGTAGCATTCACCGAACCGCCGAAGAAGAGGTTGGGTACGGCGAGTACCTGAAGCTGACTGGCTGGTGGCGTTTTTACGATTAGCTGCTGCAAGATTGGAGCAAAAGCTTCTCCGCTGACCAGCACTGCAGCTGGGATGGGCGGAGCTTGCTCGATAAAAGCCTGCCAATCCTGGATAAAGCTGGTGACCAGACCGATACCGTTTTCGTATTGGGGAAAGTCAGCATAATAGTCGTCATCTGGCAGATTAT
>JAIRQI010000142.1 GCA_031256575.1 Coriobacteriales bacterium | reverse complement strand
CCGTTGTTGTACTGCTCATAGGCCATCAAGTCAAAGTAGCCGTTGCCCGTGCAACCGAACAAGATGACCTTCTCCTCACCGCTTTCCCGACACTTCAAGGCCTCGTCGATGGTCGCCCGGATGGCATGGGAGCTTTCCGGCGCCGGCAGGGTGCCCTCGGTACGGGCGAACATGATGGCGGCATCAAAGACCGCGGTCTGCTCCACAGAACGAGCCTCATCTAGATAGCCGTCGTGGTAAAGCTCGGAGAGAATCGGGCTCATGCCGTGGTAACGCAGCCCGCCAGCGTGGTTTGGCGAGGGGATAAACCCGCTGCCCAGGGTATACATCTTGGCCAGCGGGGTGACTTGGCCGGTGTCACAGAAGTCGTAGGCAAAGCGTCCGCGGGTCAGGCTGGGGCAGCTGGCGGGCTCGACGGCAATGAAGTAGGGAGACTTGCGGCCAGCCAGCCGGTCAGCCATGAAGGGAGCCATCAGGCCACCCAGGTTGGAGCCGCCACCGGCACAGCCGATGACGATGTCCGGGTACTCTTCGATTTTCTCCATAGCCATCTTGGCTTCTAGGCCGATGATTGACTGGTGAATCAGTACCTGGTTCAGCACGCTGCCCAAAACATAGCGGCGGCCTTCGCTGGTCACGGCCTTCTCCACCGCTTCGCTGATGGCGGTTCCCAGGCTGCCGGAGCTGTCTGGGTGTTGGGCCAGCATCTTGCGTCCGATTTCGGTGGTGTTACTGGGGCTGGCAACCACGGAGGCACCGTAAGTCTGCATGACGGTCTTGCGGTAGGGCTTCTGCTCGTAGGAGACCTTAACCATGAAGACCTCCAGCTCCAAGCCAAAGTACATGGCAGCCATGGCCATGGCTGTCCCCCATTGGCCGGCACCGGTCTCGGTGGTCAGACCAACTAGCCCCTGCTGCTTGGCGTAGTAGGCTTGGGCGATGGCCGAATTCAACTTGTGGCTGCCTGAAGTGTTGTTGCCCTCGTATTTGTAGTAAATGCGCGCCGGAGTGTCCAACAGTTTCTCTAGAAAACGAGCACGCACCAAGGGCGAGGGACGATACATGCGGTAAAAGTCCATCAGCTCGCCGGGGATATCGATGAAGCGGTCGGTGTTGTTCAGTTCCTGTTTGGCCAGCTCAGTGCAGAATATTGGTTCCATATCGGCCACAGTCACCGGCTTCAAGGTGCCGGGGTGTAGCATCGGCGCATGGTCATGCCCGCCGTTGGCGGTCAACATGTCGGCGCGTACGTTGTAGTAAACCTCAGGGAATTCCTGTTCACTCAGGTAGGTCTTGTAAGCGGTCTCTTTCATGTTCTCTCTCCTTTTTCATGCTCTCCGTCTGGGAGCAGCTGGTCTTAAGTGTTTTCTTGCCTTGTGGCAACTCTCTTGTAGATGAATTCTCTTCAAATCGGATACATCTAAACACCTCCTTGCATAGCAGCCTTGCACCGGCTGGACGGTAACGCAAACGTCCGGGACAGTTGTCTCGGCAGCGGAGGTATTAGCTTTTAAGCTTTTGGGGTTTAGTTGAGCTTGCTGGCTATCCTGTCCAGCAGCAAGCCGACTAGGGCTTGCTTACTCAGGATGCCGGTGTCCTCCGCTCCGGATGAGGAGAGGAGTTGCCATCGGTTCAGCTCAGAGGCAAAACCGAGGTTCGGGTCAGAAATATCGTTGGCGACAATCAAGTCGGCTCCCTTGGCTCGCAGTTTGGCGAGCGCATTGTCCAGCAGGTTTTCAGATTCAGCAGCAAAGCCTACCACAAAACATTGGCCTTTGCGCTCTGCAATCGAAAAAAGAATGTCTGGGTTCAAAGCTAACTCAAGCTTCATGACAGCATCCGTAGCCTCCCGAGCAGGTAGGTCAGTGCCTTTCTTGAGCTTCTGGCTAGCTGTCGTAACTGGTTTGAAATCGGCAACAGCAGCACTGAAGACAGCCACATCTGGTTTTTGTGCGGAGAAAACCTCTTGGCAGGCTTGGTTCATCTGGTCGGCGCTAGTCACCCGCAGCACATTGACACCAAAGGGGTCAGGCAGCTCTGTCGGGCCGCTGACCAGCCAGACCTCTGCTCCACGGCGGGCGGCTTGGCCAGCCAACAGGTATCCGGTACGGCCGCTGGCCGGTGAGCTGATGAAGCGCACTGGGTCTATATGCTCACGGGTTGCTCCAGCTGTAATCAGCACCCGGCGCCCGGCATAGTCTTGGCTGCGGTTCAGTTCGGCTAAGGTGCTCTGGGCAATGGTTTGCACATCAGCCAGCTTGCCTTCTCCTTCTTCTCCACAGGCTAAATAGCCTTCTTCTGGCTCGATAATCTGTACCCCACGGGCAATCAGGGTAGCCAGGGCAGCCTGGGTGGCTGGGTCGCGCCACATATGCACGTTCATCGCCGGAGCAATGATTAGCGGTGCTTCTGTAGCCAGAGCGGTGGTGGTCAGCAGGTTGTCGGCGATGCCGGCGGCCAGCTTGTTGATGGTGTTGGCTGTGGCTGGAGCGATTAAGAAAACGTCGGCTTCCTGCGCCAGTGAGATGTGGTGGATAGGCTCGTCATGCTCGGCAATCATCGCCAGAGCCACCTCGTTTTGCGAGAGCGCCCGAAAAGTCGCCGGAGTCACAAATTCGGCTCCGGTCGGGGTCATCACCACTTTTACCCGGGCTCCGGCTTTTTGCAGCAGACGCAGCACCTCGCAAGCCTTGTAGGCAGCGATACAGCCGGTTACACCGAGCAGTACTGTTGGTTCATTCGTTTTCATGGTGATAATAATAGCGCATCGACTGGCATACGGCAGGTACTACTCCACTTTATAGACCAGTCGAGCAATCGGGGACTCCCAAACTGAGACCTCATAGACCGAGACACTGGCCGGGAGCTTGTCAATCATCTGCTCGTAGACCACTCGCGCCAGATTCTCAGCGGTAGCATTGAAGCTGTCAAAAGGCGGTACCTCGTTTAGATACTTGTGGTCGAACTGGGAGAGTATCTCTTTCAGGTTCTCTTTTAAGTCTTTGAAGTCATAGACGATTCCTACGACATCCAGCTCGGTGCCTTTGACCTCGACCTCGACATCCCAGGTATGCCCATGCAGGTTCTTGCACTCGCCGTCATAACCAATCAGGGCGTGCGCTGCGTCAAAGTGCTCCTTGACTTTCAGATAATAGGTTCCTTTGGTGGCCATATCAGCCTGCCTTTCTGTATTTGCCAATGGTTTCTCGAAGTCGAATGAGGTTTGCTTTGGTAGATTGCTGTCCGCAGCGGTGCTAGCGGCACCTGCGATGGGGTCGGCGGTCGTAGTTGCGGGGTCTGTGGTCGCTGCGGCGTCGGAGCCAGCAGGGTCAGCAGCGGCTGCATCGGCGGCTGCATCGGCAGCTGCATCGGCGGCCGCAGCGGCGCCAATCACCGGTGAGCTGAACTCCACCTCGTCGGCGGCCAGCTGCTCAGGCTCGACATACTCCACATGAAACCCGCCGACGGCTGTACGGTGGTCCATCGCTGCATTGGCCAGCTTGTCCGATTCGTTGTTCAGCTCCCGCCCAACATGGCTGATGCTGGTTTTGTAGAACCGTCCCAACAGCTCGACTGCCAGCTGGTACAGAGCTTGGATGTTGGCGTTCTTGACTTTGTACTGGCCGTTCAGCTGTTTAACAACCAACTCGCTGTCTAACTCAATCTCGATGGTCCGTACATCCAAGACCAGGGCGTTCTCTAAGCCCCAGATTAGGGCATGGTATTCGGCCTGATTATTCGTCGCTTGGCCAAGATACCAGCCACCATAGGATACTAACTGGCGGTTTCCCTCGATATCGTCAGTCTCCAGAACATAGCCGATACCGCTTTCGCCTGGATTACCGCGGCTACCGCCATCTGTATGCAGAATTCCTTTGAGAATAAAACGACCGCTACCAGTAGCGTCTAGGTCTCTCATTTATCGCTCCTTGATTGCTTTTATACTGCCGTTACCTGGTCGTGCAGGTCTATTGCACCTAAATCACTAATAGTCTCAGGCAGGACGGACAGGTTCCTACCCCCGCACTGTTGGCCTCACGCCGGGCTCTGGCTAGCTGGCCTTCAGTCAGCTCAATATGGCAGGCGCCGCAGATTGTACCCTCTAAGGCTGCTGCGCCAATGCCTTGTTTGAGGCGACGCTGCCTATCATAGCGTTCAAACAGCTCCTTGGGTAGCAGGTCGACTAATTTGCTACGTTGTTGTATCAATTTGTTTATCTGGGCTTCCAGTTTCTCGATACTTTGATTCAAAGACCCGGTCAGCTCAGTTTGTTT
>JAIRQI010000123.1 GCA_031256575.1 Coriobacteriales bacterium | reverse complement strand
GCGCAAGCGGTGCCAGCAGGAAGCGCGCAAGCGGTGCAGCCAAAATCCACAGAAGGGCAGTTGACATAGCACCCAAAGGCAGCAGGCCAGCCGACACGCAAGCGGGTTGCGAATCTGCTGCAAGCCAAAAGGCCGCCAACATGCTGCTGAGACACCACCCAGCGCACTAGAGTATAATGATTCAGCTATTCCAAACTCACATTTTGACGCATGACCATCCAAGACGTAGTGAAGCTCAAACGTACTGTAGTGATGCCTCAGCATCCATCGAACCAGGAGTCGGCTATCGTGAACCCAGTAATAATCATCCCCACCTATGTTGGTGGCAAGCGCCGTAGTCTGAGCGATGCCATCATCGGCACCTATGACCATGTCACCCCCATCACCCATACCGGCGAACTGCCGCGCTGCCTGGAATCACTGCGTGAACACCAGGTCAATACCCCGCTGATTATCCTGGTTGTCGCTGAAGAGGGAGTCGACGAAGAGGCTGGCCAGAAGGTCCGGAGCATCGCTGCCACTTTCATCGACCGCTTTGAGATACAGGTGATAGACGCACCGATTGTCTCCGCATTACATGACCGCATGGATCTACTGGGACAAGACAACATGATTGAGGGTGTCAGCCTGAGGGGCTACGGAGCGGTCCGCAATCTGGGACTGATGGTTGCTGCGGTGCGCGGGTTCAGTGAGGTGATATTCCTCGACGATGATGAGATTGTCACCGATTCCGGGTTCGTCGAGAATGCCCTGCATGGCCTGGGACGGCTCTCTCCGAAAGGGGTGCCAATCCTGGTCAAGAGTGGTTTTTATACTGACTCCCGCGGTAGCTGGCGCTCCTTGCAGGAGACCGCCTGGTACAACCGTTTCTGGGGGCAAGGCGAGCTCTTCAATGAGTGGATGGAGAAGGCCATGTCCGGCGCCCGCCTGTCTCCTTCAAATATCCTGAATGGCGGCTGTATTGCCCTGCATCAAGAAGCCTTCAACCGGGTCTCTTTTGATGCCTGGATTAGCCGTGGAGAAGACCTGGATTATCTCTTGAATGTCTTGATGTACGGCGGCCGGGTCTGGTTTGACAACCAGTTCTCGGTCCAGCACCGCCCGCCGGCTACCCATGCCGAAGGCCAGCGCTTTCGCCAGGACATCTACCGCTGGGTCTACGAGTACCGCAAGCTCGAATATGCCCGCTCGCAAATCGACCTGCTACAGATTAACCCGCGTTCGCTGGACCCCTATCCAGGGCCATTTCTGGATAAGTCCGTCGGTCGCCGGGCATTGCTGACCGCACTGCTACGTACCATCGGCCGGAATCAGAACCGCCAAGGCTACTTGAAAGCGGCTTTGGCTGCTCCCAAAGACGCTCATGACTACGCCATCACTTTCTGCTCCCACTACTTTGATTTCCAGCGGCTCTGGCCAGGCTTTCTGACTACCGTAAAAGAAGACGCTGGAATTCAGACTATCTTGACAGAAGGTATGGTGCAGCCACCAATTGCCGAATCCGAAGAACCTTAAAACCTCATGGATTATCTGGTCTATCTGCTGGTTACCTTGTTCGGCTTGATTGTCGGTACTTTGTCCGGCATGTTCGGCATCGGTGGCGGTGCCATGATAGTACCCCTCTTGAACCTGGTCTTTCAGCTGCCGATGCTTAATGCCTCAGCGACCTCGCTGATGACCATTGCTCCGACCTCGATATCCGGTTCTTATCGCCACCTGCGCCAGCGGACCGTAGATGTACCCACAGCCTTGGCTTTCGGGATTCCTGGAGCAGTGACTTCAGCCTGCTCAGCAATTCTCTCGGGATATTTGGACGATTTGATAATCCTTGTTGCAGCCATTTCTGTTATCAGCTTCTGTGCTTTTCGGGTATTTCGGGAAGCCTTCAAAAAGCCTATCGATGAAAGTGGGCGCACCTCCGAGCTACGCTTCAAGAACCCGACCAGCACCCTCTTAGCCTCAGCCGCAATCGGGGCTCTAGCGGGCTTTATTGCTGGCGTGGTGGGGGTCGGTGGCGGGTTCATCATCGTACCCTTTGGCATTGCCATGCTGGGCAAGACGATGAAGGAGATGAGCGCCATCTCGCTCTTAGCGATAGCGATTATCTCCATACCAGGCATCATCAGCCATGCCCTGTTTGAACATATCTACTACGCCTACGGCTTAGCTTTGATTATCGGGACCATTCCCGGGGCGATGTTCGGAGTCTGGCTGATTGCCCGCGTTAAGGAGAAAGCCTTACGCATCGCTTACGGATGCGTGCTGGTCTTCTCCGGCTGCCTGCTGATACTGAATCGATTGGTCTTCGGAGGCTAGGACACGGCTTCAGCAAGCTCGCTTCAACCTGAGAAGACGTGAAAGACATTCCGAAAGATTAAGTCCAGGGCTTGACCGTAGCTGATGCTATTGGTCCAGCTGGTCGCTAATACACTGCCAGCCAAGGTCAATATGGCAAACAACAGCAGAATTGTCGCGGTCTGTAACAGACCCCGGCTGAAAGAGCGTATTTGAGCCAGCGGCTGCCGCTTGGCAACCGGGAATTCGTGGTAGATATGTATCTGCTTGCCACCAGACATCGTCAAGACCTGGTTAGCTTCCGGTGGTTGGGCTACTTGCAGGTTATCAGTTAGAAAAGTGGCTGCTGCACTATCTTGTTGATTGTTTGCAACAGCTACTGCCGCTGACCCACCTACAGCCTTTTCATCGGCAGCCACCTCGTTGGCATCATTCGCAACAGCAGCCGTTTCATTCGTATTGCTATCTGGCTGATTATCCAAACGCCGACGTAAATCGTCGTTGGCCATGCTGCTTTCCATCAGCTGGGTGATTTTCTCCGCAAGTTCCTGCTCCAGCAAGAACTTCTCCTCCATAATCCGTTCCAGGTTATTCTCGATGACATAGGTGTTAGACGATGCCTGCTGCAGGTCGTCCATCAGCTCGTCACGACTGGCTGCGTCTTGCATCAGCTGGGACTGGGTATGTTCCAGCATCAGATTAAGCAGCTCGTTTTCTTCTTTTTGCTGTTGTAACTGTTCGGACAAATCGTGGAGCAAACCATCGCGTTGCTCAATGCGGTGGTTCAGTTCGTTGATTTGTTGGTCAACCAGAGCTGCTGGTGGGGGAGAAGCCGGTTCAGAGACACTGTTTTCTGGCGGTAGGCAAGAGACTGCTGTTTGGCATGTTGTCGGCTGGAACGATAATGAGTTAATGCTCGCAATTAGGCTGGAATCAAGCAGTGGATTGTTCTCTGCAGTAGTTGGTGGGGTAGCAGGTGGTGCGGTAGGTGGTGTGGCAGGCAGGTTCTCTGAGCCAAACCCTGCCTCCACAAAGAGCTGACCGTCACCTAAAAACTCCAGCGCACAGGCTAAATCATCAGCTCGAGCCAGCTCTTGGCCGATGCAGATGCTCTGCTGGTTGGTGAATAGTAGGATATTGCCACTGTTGTAGCTTGATGAAAAGGCACCGGTCTCGAGCAGGTCTTGGTCGGTGATCTCGAAGAGTAGAACGTCGTTGTGCCGTCCGCGTTTGATCATGACTGTCCAATCAGTCAACTTGATCACTCTAGCGCTCTAACTCTCCAAAAAGTTTCATATCCTGATGACAAGATATGTATAAAGTATGATAGCATGACAATTACTCTTTGCAAAGGGTCGCAAGGGGGTTCTTAGGTAACGACTAAAGCCAGGAGAACCCATGAAGACCCAAGAAAGCAGGAGTGTCGAGCAGAAACAAAAAACCGGGGAAAACAGCAACGGCAGCCGAGTCCGAGACAGCCGATCAATGCTGCTCAGAGGTTATATTACGTTGCTAGCGATGTTTGTCCTCGCCGTGCTGGTGGCATGGCCGGGCACGGCTGAAGCAGCAGTTCCGGCAACTCGATTAAGCAATCAATCAATTAATCTGGTCATGCCAGATCAAGGCAGTGTTCCTATCACTCCTTCCGGAGGGCAGGAAACGTCTTCAGAGCAGAAAACCGCTTCTGGGCAAGCAGCAGCTACTGAGCAGACGGCATCCTCTGAGCAAAGCGTTGCCACTGGACAAGGAAGCAATACTGGTCAAGCAGAACCTCAGAAGTTTGAACCCGCTGCTCCAACCATCTACAAAACTATAACTTATGATGCTAATCGAGGAATGCCTGTTCAAGAAGAGCTACTGCTTAGTGAGTCAGGCCAACAGTACCGTCTAGACCAGATCAGCACACCTCAACCAGCAGAGGGAGCCATACATCAGCGCTACTACAATGCGACGATGCAAGGTGAGCTGACTGTCGCACAAGTTGAAGCAGGCCCGGATTCGATAAACCAAGCTTTTCCTTCAACAATGAGGGTTCAAGAGAATGGCTTTACGGGAAGCATTGCTTTGGTCGATGTCAAAACCGAGCCAGTCTATCTGAGTATCCGCGAACCCGTCGAGTGTCAGCTGCTGATCGACAACCTACCCAGTGCCGATATCCGCGACCTGCCAACCAGCTATGTCTTTACAGTTAGTAGTGATGAGTATCTGGGTGCGACCTGCCAAAGTGAACTGGAGCGTCTCAGTGTCTCTACTGCTGTTGATACTTATGCTGACGATGGACGGCCACAGACTTATATTGCCATATTGGTTTTTCGTGGCTATCAGGATCGACTGGTACTCGACCATTACCAGGCAACCGCCTACTACGCTGGCACTGTACCAGCTGAAGTGCAGTTGGTCAGTGTGACCGCAAGTTATGTCTTGGTACCCAACGTAACACCACCAGTTGTGTCAGTGGTATCAGAACCGCAGGTACCAGCTGCACCGCCAGAAGCCATCATCGCCAGCCCAGAGGCTCCGGCTCCAGCTCCCACTCTCAGCTTACCTTTGCTTTTTGCAGGAGCTGTCGTCTTGGCTTTGATCGTACTTATCCCCTTTATCTACTACTGGCTGAGACCTGATGCCCGTCTAGTCCGTGAGGCCGCTGACTCAAGCCGGGAGACACTGCTGGCCCGCCGCTTGCGTCGCCAGTTAGACCTGATGATATTTGAGCTACCAGAAGATTTCGATCTCAGTTCTTTGAGCTTAGATTGCCGCTTATTGTTGCGTGGCAGGCGTTATCGCCAAGCCCAGTCGATAGAGATTCAGCAGGCCGGGCGGCTGATTTACTCAGCTTCGCCAGAACCGATAATCGAAATCAGCAAACTACTCTGGGCGGACTCCGGCGATGCTGTCAGCCTGACTGAGCTGGGCTTCAATGAGTCGGAACTACTTGAACTGGAAGAGCCGATTGGTTTCGAGACCAATCTGACCCTCCATGCTGAGACCATCTAGCGAAAGGTTAGAGAGATTATGATGACTTTCAGGATTTATCGTCAACGCTTGGCCTCCAAGCTTCAACCGGCTCATTGGCTAACTGCTCTATTGGCTTTGCTGATTAGCTTCACCTTGGTATCTAGTCCACTATTTGCCAGCACCGACTCCGATTTTGATTCGGAACAAGGTATTGAGGCTGGGGCTGATGCTGCAGCAGATACTGTGAGCTCGCCCGAATCTGCAGCTACTAACGATGCCCAACCAGACGAGCCTGCGTCCGACCTTGACAGTTCGGGTTCTGCTGAGCCCGAACGAGAGCTCACATATGATGACGAGTCGTCTACCAGCCAGACTGATGTCGTCGACTCTTTGGCAGAGACTAGCGACTCAGATTCTGCGCTTTTATCCCCAGATGGTGTTGAGGTTGAGCCGGGTGTTGAATCTGATGCAGAGCAATTGGAGTTCTTCTACCTGACATCTCCGCAATTACCGACAGCCTCCGGTATCAGGTCCAGGAGCATGTCGGGGCCAGCGGCACCGTATATCGAAGCTCGGGTCGAACTGTTTCCACCCAGCTATGCCTATGCACCGAACAATCCCTCGCAATACGGGTTCAAAGGAGAGCAATGGGGGCATATCGCAGAATATGGCTTCACAGCTGCCTACAACTCAGTTTCCATCAGTCAAGGCTACGATGGCAACGACTGGCTCTATGGAGTGACAGGCCGCGTTGCAGAAGAGGCGGAATTCGCTGCTAACAGCACCATCCATTGCATGCAGCCTGGTCTGGCTCCACCCTGTCCGGGCGGCGATAATGTTCGCTTCATCACCATGAGTTATGTTAGAGAGATTTTTATCGGTGACTCCCCTTACTACCTGTACTGGGGGATGAGCAAGTTTTACTACGATCCGGACTATGCCTATACCGAAGAAGGCCAGTCCATGGGGTTTTACATTGCTATCCCCAAAAGCTACAGTGTCGATGTTTTGAAGGTCGATATCGACAGCCATGAACCGCTCAGCGATACCGAGTTTACATTGTTGAAGTATCCAGTCACTTTAGTCGACGGCTGGGTCACCACTGACATCTCAACTATCAGCGCTGACGATCCGGCCTGGCAAGCGATAGGTAAACTGTGTACTGACCAGTACGGAAGGGTCTCTTTCAGCCATCTGGGTTTCGGATATTACCAAGTCATTGAAAGCCGTCCTAATCCACTTTACAAAAGCTATCGGGAGTCTGGCGGTACTGCGCATTTTCAGTTGATCGATCGTGATCACCAACAGCCGATCATGCAGTATTTCGAGGACGATAAAATCGAGATTGGGGTGGAGGTCTACAAAGACACAGTAAATGTCACATCTGCAGCTTTCGCGACTGACACCGATGACTACCTCAGTATCAACAATATCGATAAAGAGATTTACCACTACAACCTGTATTTTCGCTCCACCAGCAATGTCCGGGCAGATGAGTTCACCGTTGTCGACCCATTAGAGAACGTCGCCTCGCAACAAGTGCGGGTCATAGAGGTATTCACCCCGGTAGCCTGGGGAGACAGTGACGGCTTATTCAACCTCTGGTACCAGACTAACTACACCGATGGCAGTAAATCCTATTCTGATGTCACTGCTTTAGGCAGTAATCCGGATAATCCTAACAATCCTAACCGCACCCAGGTCTGGCCGTCACTGGGTTGGCAACTCTGGCAAGCGAATATTCCGACGACCAGCAGTAGCAATCTGAAAGTCGTTGACTTAGGTCTGGCTGCCGATGAGTACATCACCGCCCTGCGTTTCGAGTACGGCAGTGTCGAGGTTGG
>JAIRQI010000074.1 GCA_031256575.1 Coriobacteriales bacterium | reverse complement strand
GTTTTCAGCTGCCAGGTTACCAGGTCAGCCTCTGCCGCCAGCAGTTTGGCTGGTGGGCCTTGAAAGACCAGCTTGCCGGCGCAGAGCACCAGTACAGAGTTAGCTTGGGCAGCCATTGTCAGGTCGTGGGTGATATGCAGGATGCCGCGGCCTTGGCTGCGCTGGTCGTCGATGATGTTCATGAACTCGTTGCGAGCTGCGCTGTCCAGCATGGCTGTCGGCTCGTCCATCACCAGGTAACGGGGATGCATAGCCAGGATTCCAGCCAGCACCAGGCGTTGTTTCTGGCCACCGGACAACGTGTTCGGGTCGTGCTCGGACAGACCGAGCAAGCCTACGGCAGCCAGGCTCTGCTGTGCTCGGGTGGCGATTTCTGTTGGCGGCAGACCGAGGTTCTCCGGGCCAAAAGCCACCTCATCCAAGACAGTTGTGGAGACAATCTGCTCGTCCGGGTCTTGGGAAACCAGCCCCACCAATTGGCGTAGCTCACGCTGACGGAGGATATCGCTGGAATCAAGTCCATCGACTATTACTGCTCCAGACTCAGGTAGTAACAGGCCGTTGGCCAAGCGGGCCAGGGTAGTCTTGCCGGAGCCATTGGCTCCAAGCATTACCACGTAGCTGCCCGGCGCTACGGTACAACTGACGTCGACCAAGGCTGGAGCTGTGGTATCCGGGTAGCAAAAGCTAAGCTGCTGAAACTCCAGCATCGATTAGTAATCCTGGCTTAGGTCAGATTGGGCCGCCGCATCATCGCTGAGCGACATGAACTGCCCCCTGGCATAACGGTCGGTAGCTACAGCCACAATCATTGCGGCATTGTCCGAACAGACCGCCAGAGGCGGGAAGAAGACCTCGATGCCAGCCTGGCTGAGCTTATCCACATAAGCATCGCGTAGGGCTTGATTAGCCGCTACGCCTCCGCCCAAGCAGAAAGTGCTGACTGCACTCTGGCGGCAGGCAGCAAGTGCCTTTGCTACCTGGACGTCAATCACCGCTTGTTGAAAAGCTGCTGCTACATTGGCCAAATTCAACTCTGCACCAGATTGTTGTTGCTGGCGAATCCAGGTAATGACTGCTGTTTTCAGGCCCGAAAGCGAAAAGTTGAAATCGTGGGAGTGCAGCAAGGCCCTGGGAAAGTCGATAGCCTGCGGGTCGCCTTCAGCCGCCAACCGCGATATCACCGGCCCGCCCGGATACCCGAGTCCCAAAGCCTTGGCAACCTTGTCAAAGGCCTCCCCTACCGCGTCGTCCAGGGTCTGCCCCAAGACCCGGTAGTGTGCCCACTCCAGCACCTCGACCAACATGGTGTGGCCGCCGGAGAGCAGGGCAATCACAAAAGGCGGCGCTGGAGTATCACCGAGCACCAGAGTCTCGACTGGCTTGGCAAGTTTGCTAGATGTGGAGAAACCCGTGTCGTAGGGTTCGCTGGTGGGGTTGGTTGTGCTGGGGCTGGCGGCGGAAGAGTCGGCTGTTGAGACAGCAGCGTTAGAAGCATCAGTTCGCGGACGTAGGCGGTTCGCGTAGATGTGCCCCTCCAGGTGGTTGACTCTAATCAGTGGCAAGTCGGTTGCCCAAGCCAGTCCTTTGGCAAATGCCACCCCGACCACTAAGGCTCCAATCAACCCAGGCGCATAAGTTACAGCCAGCGCACTGAGCTGTTTCCAGTCATTCAGGCCAGCCTGCTCCATTGCGGCATCGACCACTCCAACGATTGCTTCAGTGTGCTTGCGCGAGGCAATCTCTGGCACCACTCCACCAAAACGGGCATGATAATCGACCTGCGAAGCTACCACATTGGCTCGCAGCCAACCTGCTCCATCGATGATGGCTGCGGCGGTCTCATCACAAGACGTCTCGATGCCGAGAATCAATGGACTAATGTATGGATTAGACAACGTTTTTCCACCTGACGATACTGATGAGCAAGGCATGACGCTCCACTGCTTCGCAGAAGTCCGCGTCATGCCCCGCTCATCAATATCTTGGTTGCTCTGGGTGACAGGTTTGCTGTCATGAGCTGTAGATGCTTGGGTCTCATCACCTGACGATATGGATGTGTTTGGCATGACGCTCCACTGCTTCGCAGAAGTCCGCGTCATGCCCCGCTCATCAATATCTTGGTTATATTTTGTTGATAGTTCGCTAGGTTGTTCTGATGAGGGCTGCTCGTTGTCGGACGACAGTCCAGTGTGGGGAGCTACGCTCCACTGCGTCGCAGAAGTCCGCGTTGCTCCCCATACTGGACTGTCTACGATATCTTTATGTATTCCCTGGTTCAGATTGTCTATTCTGCAAGTTAGGATTAGGGCATCCTCCCGCTGGGAAGGGATGCTTGTGGTAGCTGTTTCTGCAGCATAATAGCCTGGACGACGGCCAGCTAACTCGAAGCCGGCTGAATGGTATAAAGCTTGCGCTGCTGAATTGCTCGCGCGCACCTCCAGGCTGGCTGTGTGGGCACCCAAGGCCCGGGCATCTTCTAAGAGTCGGGATAAGAGGTTTCGTCCGATACCTTGGCGGCGGGCATGCGTAGCAACAGCTATGTCGAGTATCTCTAAGTCACCGTCGATTAGCCATCCGCCGGCGAAGCCAAGCAGTTGGTGATGCTGCCAAGCTGTCCACCAGATACGGTCTGGAGCTGTTAGCTCTAATTGAAAGGAGGCCTCGCTCCAGCGCTCACCACTGGCTGGACTCGCGGTAAAACACTGAGCTTCTAGCGCAGATACAGCTGCTATATCCTGCTTGGCTAGAGGTCGATAATGCACGGAAGGAGATGCGTCAAGCTGCCTGACTCCACTGGGAGGGATTGCGACTTCGGCACCCTGAGCGATTTGACCGCCGTCTAATAAACGCCGACGCTCGTTCTCCTCCGCATCAGAAAGCCGGGTGTAGATGGGTAATACTGCTCCGGCATCAGTACTTTGCTGCCGTGCTCGGTTGTCGGCAAAGGCGAGTAGCAGTCCTAAGCCAGTGCAGGCCCAAAGAGACTGGTCGGCCAGTTCGAAAAGCTTGTCTGTCGTGTCGAAGTTCGTAGCGTACTTTTGTAATCCATCGCCGAGCACAGTCAGATGGTGCTGCTGCTCACGCCAGCGTTCGATGGTTTCTGCGACCTTGCTGACTGTCAGGGTATCGTTGCGGGTCACTCCCTCGGCAGTGCTCGTGAAGCGGGCGGGGTAGATTTCTTGGCGCATGGCATCGGCGACTACCGCCAGCTCACCGCGCAAGCCGCTCTGCCAAGCTTGCCAGGCTATGGCATCGATGGTTGAGACGCCGTAAAGCGACAGATGTAGACCGCGGGCGATGCCCTTGGCTGTAGCCAGCGCGATGCGAACGCCGGTGAAGGAGCCAGGGCCAAGCCCACAGACTACGCAGCTGAGCTGCTGTTTTGCTACTCCGCTGCTCTTTAGCAGCTCATCGATGGCTGATAACAAGCGTACATTGGCCTGGCGAGGAGCTTGCTGGTCAGCGCTGGCAATCAGCCTGATGTCGTCGATTGAACCGGTGGTGTTGACAAGCTGACCCAGAGCAACAGCCATTTGGGTGGAGGCGGTGTCGATTGCCAGGACGTA
>JAIRQI010000109.1 GCA_031256575.1 Coriobacteriales bacterium | reverse complement strand
CCACTGCAAAGCTGGTTTCAACCATTGCAGAGAGGAGTGTGATGTTTGCTCACCAATCACGACGAAGTGAGAAGTCTGCGTCAATCCTGGACAGATGGGCCAGCTTGACTGCCAAGCAGCAAGCCCTGCTAGTAATCTGCTTGCTGTTGGCTGTAGCAGTGTTCTATTTCTGGTCTACTGGAGGACTACAGAAGACCTTATTAGTCACTGCCCAAGCAAATGAGGCTTTGCCAGAGCAATCGGATAACCAGGAGAACCCACTCACAGGCAAAGCCTTGAATCCTGTTTTAGACCAGACCGGAGCGATAGCCGCTGGAACAGACAGTCAAGAACCTCTCAACCCTAATACCAATAGCTTGGTATATGTTCATGTCTCTGGTGCAGTGATTGAGCCTGGGGTAGTCAGCCTGCCTTTAGGTAGCCGACTGGTCGATGCGGTGGCTAGTTGTGGTGGCTTATGCGAAGACGCAGCTAGTGACTACATTAACCTGGCTGCTCCGCTGATTGATGGCACGCATACCTACATACCGCACCTATCTGATATCGAAGCCTTGCGTCAACAAGGCATTGCACCTGAGCAAGAGCTCCTGAACGGATTGAACTGGAACAATCCAGATGGCTCACAAAGCACTAATTCAAGCACCAGCACCAGTAACGGTGATGCTGCAGCGAGCGAGCAGTCGGGCTTCCCTGTTGATATCAATAAGGCTGACTCGGCAACCTTGCAGACTGTTCCTGGAATCGGCCCGGTGACTGCCCAAAGAATTATCGACTACCGTAACCAGCATGGCCCATACCAACGAGTCGAAGACCTCATCCAAATCACTGGGATTGGGGAGAAGCGTCTCGCTGACATGCAACCTTACTTGACCTGCAAATGACGGAAAGCGCCAGAGGGGTTGCAGACGAGCGCAGTCAAGCCTTACTGAAGGCCCCACGGCCTATGTTGCCGCTGCTATTAGGCCCCTTGATAGCGATTTGGGCAGGCATCAGCCTGGCTGCTTACGCCAGCTGGCGAGATAAACAAAGCACAGCCTGGTGGCTATTAGGTATCATGCTCTGTCTCTGCGCTGGCGTTTGGTTCATCTGCTTGCGTCAGCAGCAAAACCAACATAACCAGCAAAACCAACGCCCGCAGCAAGTCCTACTGCTGACACTCGTATTGGGGCTGGGTTTGGCTTGGGGCTTGTTGCATTGGCAGAGAATCGACACATTGTGCAGCTATCTGGCTGAGTCTGCGCCTTCTGAGCTCTGTTGCCGGGTGCTCAGCGACCCCCAGTATGGCAACCACAGCGCCCAGAGCATCGTGTTGGCTGAGCTTCCCAATGGTCAAAGCTGCCGCTTACGCTTGTTCTGGCCAAAGGATGATGATGTGCCAGCTTATGGCAGCATGGTGACAGTCAGCGGCAGTTATAAAGCGCTGCAGGATTATCAGGATTTCTTGTATCAGCAAGACATCGTAGGTTCATTTACAGTACGCTCGATAGTAAACGTTGGCTTTCCGGGCGACCTGCTTGGTCGGATTGCTGAGTTTCGCCAATCCAATTACCAGAAGCTGACTGCTTCATCAGACAGCAGCGGCTATCTCTTGGCGGGGGTCTTACTTGGTTGTTCCAGCCAGCTCAATCAGACTTGGACTGGAGAAGCCTTCCGCATTACCGGACTATCCCATCTAGTAGCTGTATCAGGCTCGCATCTGGCAGTGATAGCCTCACTCGTAGCCTGGGTCTTACAGAAGCTCGGCTTCAAGACCAGTGTAGAGATTGCTTTGTTAATCCTCTTCATCAGCTTTTATGTGCTGCTCACTGCTCTGCAACCTTCGGCTTTACGTTCTGCCGGCATGATGGCGATAGTCCAAAGCGCTCGGCTCTTCGGCCGTCGCTCCCATGCACCTTCTGCTCTCAGCGCTACGGCTTGCCTGATGATTATCTTGGAGCCAGCGATGGCTTTCTCCCTAGGTTTTTGGCTATCGGTGTTCGCAGTGTTTGGTATGGCTGTCTATCTGCCACTGACCAGAAGCTGGCTCACAGCAGCAGCAGACACACTCAAAAAGCGACTAAAGATATGGCTGACAAGCCAGCAGCGACTCAGCCAACTACAGCATGCCTTCACCCATCAGCGCCTGTTTAAACGTAGCTTGAAGCAAATCAAACAGCTGGTAGTCGAGCCCAGCGCTCTCAGTCTGACCGCTCAAGCCTGTACACTGCCATTGACTGCTCCGGTCTTTGCCTGCATCTCGCTGATTGCCCTACCAGCGAACCTGGTCGTTACTCCCTTGGTCACCTTGATGCTGTCGCTTGGCTTGCCAGTCTTGGTAATCGGCTGGCTAGTGCCACCAGTGCTTGACCTGGTTTTAGGTCTTTTACATAGCCTCAGTTCGCTAATCTGCCAGCTGGCTGAGGCTTTAGCCAGCTTACCTTGGGCTTTAGCGCCGATTGATGTCCAGCAGTGGTTTTGCCTATTAGTCTTTGCAGTATTGGCTGCCCTGGTCTATAAGCATTGGCCTTTACCCAGCAAGGCTGGCTGGCAGACACTGGCCAAGACAGGGCTGGCGGTGCTGCTGCTCTTTGCAGTGTTGGTGCTCAGACCACAACCCCCTGAGCTGGTGATGCTCGATATCGGGCAAGGCGATGCGATACTGGTCCGTGAGGGTAATAACGCTGTGCTAATCGACAGCGGGCCAAGCATCCAGTCACTACGACGGGCTTTAAGCCGAAACTCAGTGAACAGTCTGGATGCCTTGCTCTTAAGCCATTTGGACAGTGACCATTGTGGAGGAATGGTAGCCCTGATGGGTGTTGTACAACCGAACAACATCTATTTGGCTTCTGGCTTGCTGACCAATCAGGCTGATGACCAGGTAATCGTCACAGCCAGTCAGTTAATCGGAGCAGCAGCAGTGCTAGAGTTGCAGGCCGGTGACGTGCTGATAATCTCTGAGCATTTGCAGCTGACAGTTCTGCTGCCCACTCAGCCGGTAATGAATGGCGACAACCCAGACAGCTTGGTGCTCAGTCTGAACTACGATACCGAGGCTGATGGCCAGGTCGACTTGCGGGTGCTTTTAACCGGTGATGCCGAAAGCGATGTACTGCGACAAATCAGCCGCGAGTATCCTGAGCTACGGTTCACGGTACTGAAAGTCGCTCACCACGGCAGTCGGCAGGCTGTCAGCGCCAATCTCTTGGAACTCTGGCAGACAGAAGTCGCCTTAATCAGCGTGGGCGCGGGCAACCAGTTCGGCCACCCGACTCCAGAGACCCTGGATACCTTGCAAGCCGCCGATATCTTAATCCTCCGTACAGATGAATTGGGTGATATAAGGCTGCGTTTCAGCCCCCGAGGATTAATCATAAGCTATTCTGATAACTACCCGTTTTGGAGTTTCTAGCCCAGGTCTGGAGGAGCCTTGCCCGCCGATACCCAGAAAAACACCCCAGCACCACCAACCGATACTCAAACAAACGCCTCAGCGTCACCAACTGGCACCCAGAAAAACGCCCCAGCACCACCAACCGGTACCCAGAAAAACACCCCGACCTTGCTGTCTGTCTACCTCTTTCATGGCGACGATGAGCTAAAACGCGACACCATGCTGAAACGGCTGACAGACCGTATCGCTGAAAGCGGTGACCTGTTGCTGAACCGCCAGGTTATGAATAGTGAAGACATCAAAGACCCCGACCAACTGCTGGATGCCTTAATCACCCCACCATTTGCTGGCTTATATCGTCTGGTTGTTATCTACAATTCAGAGAAATTCGACAAAACGCTGCAAGATACCATTGCCACTTACCTGAAGAGCCCGACAGAAACCACGGTGCTCGCCCTGGTTGCCAACAAACTGAGCAGCAAGGCCCAGTTACTCCAAGCAGTCCAGTCCTACAATGCGAAGTCGATTATCAATGTCTCCAGCATCCGCCGCTCTGAGCTACCGCAACATCTCTCAGGGTTGGCACAGGATTACCAGATAACCCTGCACTATCAAGCTGCTCAATCCCTGATTGGGCGGGTCGGTACCTCCATGACTGCCTTGAACAATGAGTTGAAGCGCCTGGCGGCCTGGGCAGTTGCCGCCGGTCGGCGTGAGCTGACTGTGGCAGATATCTATGAGCAGGTCCCAGCACTGGTTGAGCCTACCCCTTGGGAGTTTGCTGATGCCCTGTGCCTGCGTGACATCGCCCTGGTCTTAAGGATGCGTAGTGAGATGCATTCTAGCCAAGCTACAGCAATCTTTACTTTTTCAGTAGCCCGGCTGCGTGAGGTACTCTCGATTATCTCCCTGCGCCAGCGTGGAATCACCTCTGCCACACAGATTGCTAATCAATTAGGTAGTAATAAGAAAGAGTGGCAGATACGCAGTTCGCTTGCAGCAGCCAGTCGTTTCAATGAGACAGAGTTGACAGAGATACTGCGTTTAGCCCAGCAAAGCGAGGCTGCCATGAAATCAGGAGCAGACGCCGAGCAGGTCCTTACACTCTGGTTGGTCGACGTCTGCTCTAAGAAGGCTGCTCCTCAAGTTTGACCTCTCTTGGTGCTCAGACAGGCTCAGTCACCAAGAAGCCAAACACAACCTTTAACCACACAAAAGGTTATTCCTGAACGGCAGCCTCGACCGGAGCTTGAGCCAGTTTGGCTACTCCGGACTTACGATTAGCAGCCTGATTCTTATGGATTACACCTTTCGTGACGGCTTTATCCAAAAGACGTCCAGCGTCTTCAGCTAATTCTTGGGCCTCATCATAGTCACCAGCAGCAACAGCATGATGCACGGCTTTGACCGCTGTCTTCAACTGGCTTTTTATCGCCCGGTTGCGTTGGCGGGATTTCTCGTTAGTCAGGATGCGCTTCTTCTGACTCTTGATATTTGCCACTTTGCTTCCTTTTCTTCTTTGAAATAAACCAGTTATAGTTCAGTAGGTTAACGAACCTATGGATTGTATCACATGCTTTTAGAGTGATGGAACAATCAAGGTCAGATTAGCATGAAAACCACAAAATGGGCGATTCTTCAGCGTTTTTTGCTAGCTCCACCAAGCCAGCTGGAAGCGCTTTGAGACACCATGTCCTACATCTAGTGGCTTGTCAAAGCAAAAAATGTCGGCTACCATACCCTGTGCGAACTGAAACACCAAACACTATATGTTGTATTTCAGCTAGCGTTTAGGCAGTACCGGTGAGGGACCACAGTAATTCATGCAGTCTAATGCAATGAAACTACCTGTGCTTTTAAGGGAAGAGAGGCGCTATTGGCGTTTGCACCAACAGCTCAGCCTCTTGTGGTTTGTTGCGAAAGAAAAGTAAACGATGCTTGAATGCAGCAGTGTATGAAGCAAGTGTTAAGGAGTATTAGCCATGCAGGAAAGTCGCCCCAGTAGCACTCAACCAACAGACCCAGTCGGCGCTTATCAGCTTACGACTATTCTCAAACGCGACGGCCGGGCGGTCGACTTTGATGTGGAGAAAATCGCTGACGCCATCGACAAGGCCTTCAGCGGTTCCGGTATGCTCAAAGAGCGTAGCGAATGCGATCGCTTAGCCGGGGAAGTCTTTGAGCGCATCGTCAATGGCGCCCTGGAAGGCGTGCCGGCTGGCCCGCCGACTGTCGAAGGCGTGCAGGACATCGTGGAAGAAGTGTTGGCAGCCAACGGCTACGTGCAGGTTGCCCGCTCCTATATAAAGTACCGCGCTGAGCGAACCCGGGTGCGGGAGATGAACACCCACCTGATGCAGAAAATCGACCAGCTGACCAACGCCGAGGCTGCTCATAACGACGGTGCCCGCGAAAACGCCAACATTGATGCCGATACAGCTATGGGCACCATGTTGAAATACGGCTCGGAGACCGCCAAGCAGTACTACCAGATGAGCGTGTTATCCGACACCTTCGCCAAGGCCCATCGCGACGGCGACATTCATATCCACGACCTAGACTTCTACACCCTGACCACGACCTGCTGCCAAATCGACATCACCAAGCTCTTCGAGGGGGGCTTCTCCACAGGCCATGGAGTGCTGCGCGAGCCCAGCGATATCTCCAGCTACTCGGCGCTGGCCTGCATTGCCATCCAGTCCAACCAAAACGACCAGCATGGCGGCCAATCCATCCCGAACTTCGACTACGGAATGGCCATCGGCGTGCGCAAGAGCTACAAACGCTACTACCGGCAGGCCCTGGCGGCTGCTTTGGAGCTTTTGGCCAACATTCCCGAGCCTCTGGAGCGGGTGAAGGCTCTGATATCCCGGGTCGAAGCGGTTACTGGCCTGGCAGCTAGCCTGACGATGGATAGCACCTATACAGCTGCGGAGAAGATCGCCCTGCTGGCAGAGTTTGCTCCGGAGGGCTTGAACAGCGAACTGGCTGACAAGGCTCAGGCCTATGCGGTCCAGCAGGCCACCAAGGATACCGACCGGGCCACCCATCAGGCCATGGAGGCTTTTATCCACAATCTGAACACCATGCATTCACGGGCGGGGGCCCAGACCCCCTTTAGCTCGATTAACTACGGCATGGACAGCACAGCCGAGGGGCGGATGGTCATCAAGAACATCCTGCGGGCTACGGAGGAAGGCCTAGGCAACGGCGAGACGCCGATTTTTCCGATTCAGATTTTCCGGGTCAAAGATGGCATCAGCGCCAACCCCGGCGACATCAACTACGACCTCTTTCAATATGCCTGCCTGGTCAGCGCCAAGCGCCTGTTCCCGAACTTCAGCTTCATGGACGCCAGTTTCAACGCCCAGTTCTACCAGGGAACTCCGGAGACCGAGGTTGCCTACATGGGCTGCCGAACACGGGTTATCGCCAACGTCTATGACCCCAGCCAGGCTGTCACACCGGGACGCGGCAACCTGTCTTTTACCAGTATCAACCTGCCGCGGCTGGCAATTCGCGCCAAAGGTGACCTGGATTTATTCTTTGACATGCTGGATGCCAAGCTAGAATTGATTTGCCAACAACTGCTGGAACGCTTTGCCATTCAGTCCTCAAAAAAGGTCTTCAACATGCCCTTCCTAATGGGCCAGGGTGTCTGGATTGGCTCCGACCAACTGGACTGGGACGACGAGGTCAGTGAAGTCTTAAAGCATGGCACCCTCTCCTTGGGCTTTATTGGTCTGGCGGAGACCCTGGTCGCTTTAATCGGCGAGCATCATGGCCAGAGCTTAAAGGCCCAGAACCTCGGCCTCGCCATCATTGGCCATATGCGGGAATTCCTGGATAACAAGGCCCGTGAGACCAAATTGAACTGGACGCTTCTAGCCACGCCAGCCGAGGGTTTATCCGGACGATTTGTCAGTATCGACGCAGAACGCTTTGGCATCATCGAAGGCGTGACCGACCGCGACTACTACACCAACAGCTTTCACATTCCCGTCTATTATCCAATCAACGCCTTCAAGAAGATTGAGCTGGAGGCCCCTTATCACGCCCTGACCAACGCCGGCCATATCAGCTACGTCGAGCTGGACGGCGACCCTGCGCAAAACCTCGAGGCCTTCGAGGCGTTGATTCGCTACATGAAAGACAGCGGAGTCGGCTACGGCAGCATCAACCACCCGGTGGACCGCGACCCAGTCTGCGGATACAACGGCATCATCGGCGACAGTTGCCCGAAATGTGGCCGCACAGAAGACGATGGCGACCGTCCCTTCGAGCGCATCCGGCGCATCACCGGGTATCTGGTGGGCACCCTGGACCGCTTCAACAACGCCAAACGCTCCGAAGAACGCGACCGCTTAAAGCACGAGGTCTAAAGGTGGGGGAGACTGACAGCAAGCTCTCCGCAAGGTATTAACTGCCTCAGAGGTGAGGTTTAATGTGGTCGAGACATCGGGAGTCACAAGCTCATTCGAGCATCACCCCAAGCGCGAGGTCTGATGGTTGTGGAGAAAACTGTGGAAGCTGCAGAAGCTGATAACCCAAGCCTACGCTTATACGGTGTCGTTGATGACTCGATTGTCGATGGCCCGGGGTTTCGCCTGGCGATATTCAGCCAAGGTTGCGGTCGTCAGTGTCCTGGTTGCCATAACCCCGATTCGCAACCTTATAACGGGGGGAGCCTGAGCAGCGTAAATGAGTTGATGGCTCAAGTAGCTGCTAATCCCTTGCTGTCCGGTGTGACCTTGACTGGTGGTGAACCATTCGACCAAGCTGCTGCCTTATTGTCTTTTGCCCAACGCTTACGTGCTGAAAAACCTAATCTGAGCATCTGGGCCTACAGCGGATACCTGTATGATGAGCTGCAGGCAGCAATTCCCTCAAAAGCCGCTCGAGACTTGCTGGGTTTGGTAGATGTGCTGGTCGATGGCCCATTCATAGAAGAACTGCGTTCACTGGAACTGAAGTGGAGAGGCTCAGCCAATCAACGGCTGATAGATGTCCAAGCCTCGCTGAGTACAAACCAAATCATCCTGCTTGATACATAGGCAAAGCTCGCTCCCTTCTCCATGCAAATCTCCGCTCCCTCGGCTCTATCAACTCTCCACTCCCTCGGCTCTATCAACTTACGCTTATCCTCTTCTCCAAGCAGTGACCTACCCCTCGCACCAATCAAACCAAGCAATATCCAGGCTGCTGAGTAACCCACCTCCTCCAACCTTCCAGGAGAACCGGTCTTCTTCCCATGAACACAATCCCTATGTATAGCTAAGCTAGCATAATAGAATGCTATTTGCGCAAGATCGGGCTTCGTGTTGTAAGAAGTCCTGAAATCGAATGGAGAAAACACAATGAAACAGAGACATACCACAATATATAGTGGCAACAATAATTCATCTGCAGTCTATGAGTACTATTCATGGCAAAATCACGGAAAATCTACAACACGAAGCCTATTCTGGCGCAATAAAGAGCGCTAAGCGTGCAGAACAAAAGGTTTGAGGTGTGGCTAGTAGGCTAGCTCGGGCAGATTGGCAGAAAAAGCTCGGTCGATGTACAATCATGCAGCTATCGAAGAACTGCAATGATTGGAGCCTTGTGGGAATACTGGACAGAATACTAAAGAAGAAGGCCGGAGAAGTACTGGCTGATTTTGCTCAAGACTTGTTTGGACAGGAGGATA
>JAIRQI010000102.1 GCA_031256575.1 Coriobacteriales bacterium | reverse complement strand
CGGCAAAACCTGCAGGCCAGGATGCGCATGGTCTACCTGATGCACCTCTCCAACAGTTTCGATTGGCTGGTCTTGAACACTACCAACAAATCAGAAGCGGCGATGGGTTACTCCACACTTTATGGCGATACCGCAGGAGCTTTCGCGCCTTTTGGCAATACCTATAAGACCGAGGTCTACGAACTGGCCCGTTGGCGTAACCAGCGCCAGGCTGTGATACCTCTTTCAATTCTGGAGAAGGCCCCGTCCGGCGAGCTGTATGCTGGGCAGTTGGATACCGACAGGCTGCCTCCCTATGAGGTGCTGGACCGGATTTTGCGTCTACACATCGAGGACCGGATGGGTATTGACGAGATTATCGATATCGTCCAGAACACCCCGGCTGGTGACCCGATTGCTGCCAGTCTGGTCAGTCAGGTGTTAACGCAGGTCAGCCGCTCAGAGTTCAAACGCCGCCAGGAACCGCTGGCTCCGAGCATCGGCTCAGTTGACATGAATCGCCAGCGGGCTTGGCCAGTGACCAACGGTTTCATCGACCACTACCGTGATATCCAGGGCTCGCTTGAGACACTGGACCTGATGAATATGCTGCAGGACTGGGAACGCCCCGAAGGTTGGGGATTTCTAGCTAACTGATAGCCAGAAGGCCAGCTCAGACTGGCGCGACCTATCTTTGCTGCTGATGTTGCATACCCTACAAGCAAGCTGCAGATGTTGCATACCCTACAAGCAAGCCGCAAGTGGCTTCGGAGCCAGCAACAGAGTGACCTTGGAAGCAACCTCGTAACATCATGCATTGGAAGAAAACCCCGCTCCCCCAGGATATTGCTTGAAATGTGACTGCGACCTCAGTACTGTATAGCTCTTCTCGCACAACTGATAGCAATTCCTGATACATTAACACTGTAGTTTTTTTCATTCTCGAGGAGCATTTTGTCGCAAAAGACTCAAACCCATCAAATCCGTTCCAGCTTAGTGCTGTTGCTGACTGCTTTCATCTGGGGTATCGCTTTCGTAGCTCAGCGGGTCGGTATGGAATACATCGGCCCCTTCCTGTTTGCCGGACTGCGCTTCTGGCTGGGAGCCCTGACACTAGGTATCGTGCTGCTTTTTCGCACCTGGTTTAGTGCTGGGCCTGCAGCTCCCATCGCCCCCACACCCTTCTCCCCAATGCCGATTCGCAAGCTAATCCGTGCTGGAGTGTTCTGTGGCTTCTTTCTTTTCGCTGGCGGAGCACTGCAACAGGTCGGGCTAGTCTACACTTCTGCCTCCAAAGCCGGTTTTCTCACTGCGCTATACATCGTCTTGGTGCCGGTCCTTGGAATCATCATCAAGCACAAGACCAACTGGAATACCTGGGTTGGAGTCGCTTTAGCAGTAGCAGGCTTGTATTTCTTGTCGATTACAGAGAATCTGACTATCCAATTAGGAGATGTAATCGTCATCGTCGGTGCCTTTTTCTGGGCCGGGCATATCCTGACTGTCGATTACTTTGTCGGAGCAATTAGCCAACGCGAGGTCTTGAAGCTCTGCATTGCCCAGTTCGTTTTCGCAGGTACAGTAGCCATGCTCTTAGCTCCGCTGTTGGATGGCTTCTTTGTTGCGCAAGTCTTTGACTTTGCAGCTTTGTCTGCCGCACTTATCCCGATTTTCTACGCCGGGGTGCTTTCAACTGGAGTGGCGTTCACACTCCAAGCTATCGGCCAGCAGGGGTTACCACCAGCCGCTGCTGCAATCATCATGAGCTTGGAAGCGGTATTCAGCGTCCTAGGCGGGGTAGTGCTAATCCATGAGGTATTAAGCCCGCGGGAGCTGGTCGGCTGCCTACTGATGTTTGTCGCAGTAATCCTCGCCCAACTACCGCTGAACCGCAAAGCCGAGAGTTAGCAGTTTGTTGTCATCGCGTTCTCAGCAAGACCTTATCCATCACCCCTTTCTCTTCTAGCCCTATGCTGACAATCTGCGTTTCCTGCTAGAATTACAGGATTGGAGTAACAGGGCAGAGCTATCTACTGTGGGTTATAAGTCAGAGCTGCATAGCTACCAGCAATTTTTTGGGTCGCTACCGCTTAGCTTCAGTAACCCAGTCAGTCGTTGCTTCTTGGCTGCATTGCGCCTGGTGCTGCACAACTGCACAGTTACTCAACCGCACATCCGCTGGTAGCACCGTTTCGTAGGCAAACCTCGGCCACTGATGGTCCAGGGCACCACCGCAACTCTGACGAATCTATCAGCAAGGCTTGCTCGAACTGATTGGAGTCAGAACCAGTATGAAACTGCGTCGTCGTTTGGCTGTAGTCACTGGCATCATCGTCATAGTGATTCTCGGGCTGTTGGCGGTGGTCCAGGGAGCTGCCGGGTCCAAGGTCGTCAGTGTTGCAGAAGCCGCCAGCGGACAGTACGCCGGCCAACGCGTTCAGGTCACAGGGCTGGTGTTGGACAACTCACTGGTCATCGGACAGAGTGGCCTACATTTCACCATCTATGACGAGAGCGACACCCAGACCACCCTCCAAGTCAGTTTCGATGGAGCGCTGTCAGCGACTTTTGGCAACCAGGTTATAGCCATCTGTACAGGCACGATGTCTGACGACGGAGTCTTACTTTGTTCAAAGCTGGTCACCAAGTGTCCTTCCAAATACGAGAATGCAACTGATGCTTTAACCATTTCAGAGCTTTTTGACTATGGAGACAATCTCATCAATGTACCAGTCAAGGTGACCGGTACAGTGAAAGCTGGTAGCATTAACCCAGCTACTTCAGCTGTGCGTTTTGTGATCTTCGACCCAGTTAGTAAAACCGAGCTCAGTGTGGTTTATCAAGGCGGCCTACCCGACCAAATCGAAGACAATACTGCCCTGGTCTTGACTGGCTCGCTTGACGACAAAGGGTTCTTCAACGCCACAGACATAGCCATTCAGGAGTGAGGTTAGTTTTAGGCAACGCAAAACCCGGCAACGCAAAGCCCAGCCACGCAAGCCCGGCAACGCAAGGCTCGGCAACGCAAGCAGGCGACGCAGAGCTCGGTAATGCAAGCCCAGCAACGCAAGCCCGGCAACGCAAGCAGGCAACGCAAGCAGGCCACGCAAGCCAAGCAACGCAAGACCCAGCAACGAACCCCCGGTGACCAAGCCCCGGATTGGAGGGAAATGAGCTTCAGCTTAATCGGTCTAGTGGGACTGTTCATAGCTCTAATCGCCACAATCATGTCAATCGCCAGTTTGACGGTCAGCGCTTATGTAGTCAGAGGCAACCGGCAAGCTGAATCGCCAACCGCCCAGTCCTTGGCCCGCCTTGGGCATATCGCCATATTTACCACAAGCCTGGCCCTCACCACCTGCTGCCTATTGCTGGTAGGCTGTTTTCTCTCTGCAGATAACTCCATCCTCTATGTCGCAGAGTATCGCTCGCACTCGGAGTCTCCTCTGCGTTGGCTCTACCTGCTAAGCGGGCTCTGGAGCGGACGCAGCGGCTCACTGCTGTTCTGGGCCTGGCTGATATCGCTTTTCAACGCGGTGGTTGCACTACGCAATCGCAAGCAGCTGGAGCGCTTGGACAACACCGCCTTGGCCATATGCCAGACGGTGCTCCTGGCCTTCCTCGGCGTCTTAATCTACTCCTCAGCCAACATGCCCTTCACAGCCACGCCGGCGATGTTCATCGATGCCACTGGCCAGCTGATTGGCCCGGCTACCGCCTGGGGAATGAACGTCTTGCTGGAGCACTGGGCGATGGCCATTCATCCACCCACCTTGTTCATCGGTTACGCTGGCCTGACGATACCTTTCGGCTACGCCCTGGCAGCAGTCATCATCAATGATGATTCGCGTAGATGGGTGGATAAGTGCCAGCGTTACGCCTTGGTTAGCTGGTTATTCCTCAGTGCAGGCATCGGTCTGGGAGCTATCTGGGCCTATGTGGTTCTAGGTTGGGGCGGCTACTGGGGTTGGGACCCAGTAGAAAACGCCAGCCTGCTCTCCTGGTTGATGTCCGTCGCTCTTATCCACAGTCTGACGGTCTATCGACAACGCCAGGCGTTCAAGCGCTGGAGCGTGATGTCGGCTTGCCTGGCTTTCGCCTTCGTCATCGTCGGCACCTTCATCACCCGCTCGGGAATTGTCGAGAGTGTTCATGCCTTTGAGTCTGACCCGGTCTCGCTGGTCTTGTTCGGAATCTTGATTGTCATCTCAATCCTGGCCGGAGCAGTGGGCCTGTGGCTGCGCCGACAGAGTTTTCGCGGCCAGGCCGACGATGACAGCGAAGAGCTGCTGACCAAAGATACAGCCTACTATTTCAATAATGTTGCGATGCTGATTGTCACTGTTTTAATCACCTATCTGACCCTGGCATCCGCCCTGCCCAGTCCTCTACCATTCGCCGGGCAGTCGCTCTCCGGGGTTTCTTACGATGCAATCGCCCGACCGATGGGCATCCTCTACTGCCTGGTCATGGCAGCCTGCCCCCTGCTGGCCTGGGGAAAGGCCGACACCCGGGCTTTTCTCCAGAAGGCCAAGCTACCTGCTCTACTGGCGGCAGGATTATTCATAATACTGATGGTCTACTTTGTGCTGCGGCTGGTTCCCGCCTATGATGCCACCCGGGCAGCCGGCGGTTCGATAGCGGTGACACTGTCAGAAGCCGGGCCGCGCTGGTATTATCTGGCGCTCAGCGTGCTCGGTCTGGCAGTCGCCAGCCTGCTCTTCTTCAACTCGTTGGTCATGCTGGGCCGAGCCATCCAGGCCTTTTCCCGCAGTCATAAAACCAGCCTGCTCAAGTCCCTGGGCGAGATGGCCCGCCGCCAGTCCGCATTAATCGGCGGCTTCATTGCCCACCTCGGAATCGCCTTGGCCCTGCTTGGCCTGATTGGCTCCTCGATGTTTGTCAGCGAGCAGGTCGGATACGCCAGTGTCGACGCCCATAGCAATGCCGCCTTAGAAGACCTGGTTATCGGCGACTACACCCTGAAATACGCCAGCTACGACAGGCAGACCAACGACGACCAGAGCTACTCCGAATTCGTCGTCTACCTGGACGTCTACAAAAACGGACGCTTCATCGACAAAATCAGTCCGAGCATCCAGGTCTACGTCAACCCCTACACACATGCCGAGACCGTCAAGTACAACGCTGCTGTCTTAAGTCGCACTGGCGAAGACCTGTTCGTGGTCTTAAACGACATAATGACTGTGGAGACAACCTACGCTTTCATGCTGGATGTCCGTATCAATCCGCTGATTAACCTGGTCTGGATGGGCTTTGGCCTGCTATTGGCCGGTACCACCGTGGCTGCGGTGGGCCGGCGAGGTCCGCATCGACAGCAGGCTGGTGCCAATCGGTTGGCAGATGCAGCAGACAGGCAGCAGGCAGTTGCTGACCAGCAGCAAGCAGATGCGGTTGACCAGCAGCAGGTAGATGCAGCTGACCGGTCGCAAGCAGCGGTAGCCGACCGGTCGCAAGCAGCTGTAGCAAACCAGCAGCAGGTAGCTCTAGCTGACCGGTCGCAAGCTAGCACAGCCGACCAGCAGCAAGCATCCTCATCCAGCAGTGATACTCCCACTGACCAGCCAGCTACGCAAAATCCCCCAGGCTCCGCAGACTAACCCACCAAGCACAGCAGACCAGCCTATGAGCGCCAAAAGAAAGACTTCTCCCGACCAACGCCACCAGGCTCAAGCTATCCAGGCTGACTGCTTGACGAAAAGCTACGCCAGCCGCCAAGCCTTGAACTCGGTCAGCTTCACCCTGCCGCGCGGTGGCTTTCTCTCTATCTTCGGACCAAATGGCGCTGGTAAATCTACCTTGCTGCGTTTGCTCTCCAGCTTGGCTCGACCAAGCTCCGGCAGTGCTCAGGTACTAGGCTTCGACCTCACAGAAGAAGCGGATGAACTACGTCAGCAAATCGGAGTTATCTCTCACCGCTCCATGCTTTATCCCGACCTCACAGCCCAAGAGAACCTGATGTATTATGCCCAGCTCTATGGTGTTCAACAACCGAATACGCGGGTCAGTGAGCTGCTCGAGCTGGTCGAACTGACTGCTCGGCGCCATGACGTAATACGGGGGTTCTCCCGTGGCATGACCCAGCGTATGGCTATCGCCCGAGCGCTCATCAATGACCCGGAGCTGCTTTTCTTAGATGAGCCATATTCTGGGCTTGACCCGCGGGCCGTGGATATCCTCGACCAGCTGATTGAGCAAATCCGTCC
>JAIRQI010000011.1 GCA_031256575.1 Coriobacteriales bacterium | reverse complement strand
AGCGTCACACAGGTAGTATTCGAGCAACAGTGGGCTCCTTTGGTCAAGTAGCAAGTTGTTAATTGAGCTTTGAATATCATACGGTATCTGTCAGCAAAAAAGACTATGGGGATAAGACGAAGCCACCAGTTGCTCGTTCTCTTAGCTAACTGTTGTGCCCCCTCGAAGCTGCCAGTTGCTCTCCCGCGAAACCACTATCAATACCTCTCAGAGCCACCAATTGCACTCCCACGAAGCCTCCCAGCTGCACTTCCACGAAGCCACCAGCTACGCATAAACAAAGGGAGCCAGTCTTTACCTGGCTCCCTCATGCTTCGGAAATACTTCGGAAATACTTCCCTGGTAGGCTCTACTCAGCCATCCGCACGTAGTTAGCGTAGCGTTCGCGGGCATCCGCCTCGACTCCGGCTAGCAGGCGCTCGGCCTCCTCCGGGAACTCATTAACTAAGGCAGCATAGCGGGTCTGGCCCATGATGAAGTCCCTGAAGCTTTCAGTTGGTTCCTTCATATCCAGCGTAAAGGCCTTCTCCCCTGCATTAGCCTTCAGTGGATTGTAGCGATAAAGCTGCCAGTATCCACACTTCACAGCATCCTTGATATTGTCCTGAGCATAACTCATACCCTTGCGGATACCGTGATGGATGCAGGGTGCGTAGGCAATGATGATTGACGGGCCGTCGTAGGCTTCGGCTTCCAGCACAGCCTTCAAGAACTGGCTCTGGCTGGCTCCCATGCCGACTTGGGCGACATAGACGTAACCATACGACATGGCAATCGAGCCTAGGTCTTTCTTCTTGATGCGCTTGCCCGAGGCTGCGAATTTGGCGATTGCCGCCTGGGGAGTGGCTTTGGAGGACTGTCCGCCGGTGTTGGAGTAGACCTCGGTGTCTAGGACCAGCAGGTTGACGTTCTCGCCGCTGGCTAGCACATGGTCGAGGCCACCGAAACCGATATCGTAAGCCCAGCCGTCTCCACCGACTGCCCAGATGCTTCTCTTGACCAGGTAGTCCTGGTTGTCAAGCACGGTTTTCTGGGCGCTGGCAAACTCGCCGTCCAGCGTGGCGACCTGGCAAGCAGCAGCAAAAGCATCGGAGACAGCGCGGGTGATATCAGCATCGTCGCGTCCAGCCAGCCAAGCGCTGGCAGTCTCACCGATAATGCCGTCTGCGTCAGCCAGGACCGTCGCAGCTTCGACCAGGCGGTTCCGAATCTGGCGACTGGCTACTGCCATACCCAGGCAATACTCGGCGTTATCCTCGAACAGTGAATTGGCCCAGGCTGGCCCATGCCCTAAAGCGTCGGTGGTGTAAGGCATCGAGGGAGCGCTGCCTCCCCAAATCGAAGAGCAACCGGTAGCATTGCCAATAATCATCCGGTCTCCGAACAACTGGGTGATGACCTTGACATAGGGGGTCTCACCACAGCCGGAACAAGCACCAGAGAACTCTAAGAAAGGTTTGGCGAACTGCGAGCCTTTGATGGTGGTCTTAGAAACCAGGTTGTCGCGCACCGGTAAAGTTAAGAAATAATCCCAGTTTGCCTCATCGGCCTGGTTCCAACCGATTGCTGGCATCACCAGGGCTTTCTCTTTAGCAGGGCAAACTGCGGCACAGATACCGCAACCCATGCAGTCTAAAGGCGAGGTCTGCAAGCGGTAGGCATAGCCTTCCAGACCTTTGCCCTTGGCATCGATAGTCACAAAGCTGTCCGGTGCAGCGGCTAGCTCCTCGGCATTCAAAAGAGCCGGGCGAATGGCCGCATGCGGGCAAACAAACGAACACTCGTTACATTGGATGCAGTTCTCGTGAATCCATTCCGGTGCACTTTGGGCTACTCCCCGTTTCTCGAATGCTGCAGTACCGGAGGGGAACTGTCCGTCTTCGCTTCCAACAAAGACAGATACTGGCAGCGAGTCGCCTTCTTGGCGATTCATGGGGATAAGTACGTCCTCGATGAAAGCCGGCAGGTTTTGTTCACTAGTTTGATCGCTGGCATTGGCCCAGTCAGCGGGGACCTCGACCTCAGTGAAAGCGTTGACTCCGGCATCGACTGCGGCATAGTTCATGTCCAGAATCTTCTGGCCCTTCTTGCCATAAGCATCGTCGATACCAGCGCGCAGGTACTTGATGGCATCATCAATCGGAATGACATTGGCCAGCTTGAAGAAGGCGGCCTGCATAATCATATTGATGTAGTTGCCTAAGCCCAGCTCACGGGCGATGGCATAGGCGTCAATGATGTAGAAGTGAGCTTTCTTCTCCGCCAGTTGGCGCTTGACCAAAGCCGGTAGGTTCTGGTCTAGCTCATCGGCAGTCCAGCGGGTGTTCAGCATAAAGCTACCGCCGGGTTTTAGGTCTTTTAGCATGTCGTATTGATGCACGTAGCTTTGGTTGTGGCAGGCTACATAGTCAGCCCGGGTTATCAGGTAAGGTGACTTAATCGGAGAAGTGCCAAAGCGCAGGTGACTGATGGTCACGCCACCGCTCTTCTTGGAATCGTAGGCAAAATAACCCTGGGCATACTGGTCGGTGTAGTCGCCGATGATTTTGATGGCGGTCTTGTTGGCCCCGACGGTACCGTCCGAACCAAGCCCCCAGAACTTGCACATGATTGTGCCTTCAGGTTCTGAGGATAGCCGGGGGTCGTAATCGAGAGAGCTCATATTGACATCATCGGTGATGCCGATGGTGAAGAACTCCTTCGGCTGCTCAGCGGCCAGGTTATCAAAGACTGCGACAATCTGCCCTGGTGTGGTGTCTTTGGAACCCAAGCCATAACGTCCGCCGATAACTTGCGGTGCATCGGCATAATCGAAGAAAGCCGAACGCACGTCTAAGAACAGCGGGTCTCCGGTGGAACCAGGCTCTTTGGTGCGGTCCAGCACACAGATACGCTTGACAGTATCCGGCAAGGCTGCCATGAAGGCCTCGATAACAAAGGGGCGATAGAGACGTACCTTGACCAGGCCGATTTTACGGTCTGGTAAGAGGTTTTCCATAGTCTCCTCGATAGTCTCACAGACCGAACCCATAGCGACGATGACCTCTTCAGCATCTGGCGCACCGACATAGTCGAAAAGATGGTATTGGCGACCAGTCAACTGGCCGATTTTATCCATATAATCACTGACGATGGCTGGCAGAGCGTCGTAGTAAGGTTGCGCCGCCTCGCGAGCCTGGAAGAAGATGTCCGGGTTTTGAGCGGTACCCCGAATGAAGGCGTTGTTCGGGCTCATCGAACGGGCCTTGAAGTCAGCTACAGCCTGCCAGTCCAAGAGCTCGGCCAGGTCGTCGTATTCCAAGACCTCGATTTTCTGGACCTCGGCAGAGGTGCGAAAACCATCGAAGAAATGCAGGAAGGGCAGGCGGCCTTTGATGGCTGAGAGATGGGCGACGGCGGAGAGGTCCATGACTTCTTGAACCGACCCGGAGGCTAACAAGGCAAAACCAGTCTGGCGGGTGGCCATGACATCGGAGTGGTCACCGAAAATGGACAGGGCGTGGGTGGCTACAGTGCGGGCGCTGACATGAAAGACTCCCGGCAGCAACTCGCCGGCAATTTTGTACATGTTAGGAATCATCAGCAGCAGCCCCTGGGAGGCTGTGTAGGTAGTTGTCAGTCCGCCGACCGCCAGCGAGCCGTGCACGGCTCCGGCAGCTCCAGCCTCGGATTGCATCTCAACCAGTCGAACCGTTTGGCCGAATAGGTTTTTACGCCCGTATGCTGCCCATTCGTCGACTTGCTCGGCCATCGTCGAGGAAGGTGTGATCGGGTAGATAGCAGCCACGTCAGTGAAGGCGTAAGAGACATGTGCTGCCGCGGTGTTACCATCCATAGTCTTTACGTTTTTGCCAATCATAAAATCCACCTTTCTCTAGTCTATGCTCTAAGTGTGCTCCAAGGGGAATTGTGCAAGTTTAGCACTGGCAACACAATATTCCTACAACTTCTTTGGAGAAGTAGCTGATAGATTCGCCTACCAGCCACCATATTCTGCACAAGGATGGGTGTGGGAATAATGCATAGTTTGCGAGCGGTGAGAATAGAGCGGAGGCTGGCTATCTTGTTTCTACATCTTCACCTTGGTTCATTCTTTCGCTTGTTTGACTGAAAAGCTATCTTGCCATTTTGCAGCCTCGCGATGTTTATAGCATCGTGAGTTGGTACCTGTCCTTCCCAGTAGAGGCTTCATCAGGGCGTTTCTATGAGTAGCTATTTAGAGGGGCCGTTCACCCGGGTGAACGGCCGAAATTAGGCCATCTACCAGCGCAAACGTGATGTATATTATAAACATCATGCAGGCTAGGCACAAGGTGAGAGGTACTTGTGGGCCATTCCACCCCCCTGCGAGGATGGTAGCTGAAACCTAGCTTTTGGCCCTGGCCTGCGCCCTTTTCTCCCCCACATTTTGAAAGGTAGCAAAATCATTAATCGTGGAACCGGCATACTCTTGGCACTTGGCTTATCGTTTTCTATCATCTCAGTGTTAACAGACAGTTTGGATAAAAACACTTCTGCTACCGGCGAACAAAACCTAAAGACTACGCCTCTGTTACTGCCAGCGATGTCACCCGAATTGCTGCAAATCCTTTCGCCCACAAAAACACAAACCCTATAACAAAGCTGCCAGCGCAGCTGACTCTGGGTGAGAGAGCTATGTGCTAGCCATTTGCTGGTGCATTTGCACCTATTTTCATTCTTTTGTTCAATTCCTCGATGGAACAGTATGTCGAAAGCGTGTTAAAGATGAGCCGTCTTACAGCAGGTCTTGTAGTTGAACTCGCAGACGAGGTAAATCGAAACTCGCTGTTTCCCAGAGAATTTTGAGGTCTGCATTATCATAATCGTACACGATTCTATTACGCATACCTCGCAAGCTCTTCCAAGGGATATCACTGTACGCATCAATGGTGGCTTGCTGGATTTCTTTAGTCAACTCGCCAATTTGCCCAAGAGCGAAGGCCGTTGCAGCTAAGGTTTTTGAGTCGCTCATGAAAGTGTAGTAATCAAGCCCAACAAGGTAACTATCAATATCATTAATATACTTCAGAATCTTTTCAATGATTCTTTTGTCCCTATCGTTCATAAATAACAACCCCCTGACGGTTTATCTCGTCCATAATTGGGGAATGAGGTTGGATCTCAGAGAGCTCAAATAAGTCAACTTTCATACCAAGAGCTTCGGTAATATCTTCTAGAACGGCGTAAAACTCGATCCCTCGTATTTTCCCACGAGAGTCTACGACAATGTCTATATCACTCTGTTCGACAGCAGTCCCTAACGCATAAGAACCAAACAAAGTAGCTCGCTCAATCAGCGAGTTCTCAAAAACCGGAAGCAAGCGAAGCTTGATATCATCTGTGTCAAAAAGCTGCGCCAAACCAAGATACCTTCTTTCTAGACTAGCGGGATTATAGCAGTGATTAGGTACATACAGACGGACACGCACTGAGCTATACCGCTATGGCTTGATTTGTTATGCAGCCATAATGGCGTTCCTGCAGCTCTCTCCACAATTTTCAGCTTCTAATTCACCTTCTCCACATATCTGAGGGCATTTCAACGACCTCATCCGTGGTTTTCTCCGCATGCTTTAGGGCATTTCTACGACCTTTTCTTCTACAAACCATTTGGGATTCTCGTAGAACAGATAGGTGTCGCGTCCACAGACAGTGACCAAATAGCGGATGCCGGTGCCGCCGACTTTTAGGGAGGTGGCCCGGCGAGCCTCTTTGACATAGTCGATGTCGAAGGTGCGACCGTCGTCCCATTTGATGGCCAGGGGCACTACCTGGCCATCCTCACCGTGGGAGGCGATCACCTGCACATAGCGTTTCGCCCTATTTACCAGCCCTTGGACCATCGTCGTACTCAGCCATCCCTATCTTGGTCAGTCGTAGAAGAAGCCGACCGGGTGAATGACATTGTCGCGTTTGATGTCGATGCCATGCAGGCTGTCGTCATAGAGCTCAATGCCACGCTGGATGCAGTTGTTGCCGAAGCGGCGGCGCAGTTCGTCGATGGCGCTGTCCAGGCGTTCCCGCTCGACCACCCGCTCGCCTCCCCAAAAAGCCAGCTGTACCGGGGATGTCGTTGGTTCCAGATTGCTGGCCCGCACTGAGAGGCTGCGCAGCGGATGCTCGTTGTCCAGGGTCTCGTTGGTCTTCAGCAGCCACCAGGCGGCATCGGCCACTATCGAAGTGCTGTTGGTCGGTGTGCGCAAGGTGAGTTGGCGCAGGTAGCTGGTGAGGCCACTGTCGCGGATGTTGATGGAGATGGTGCGCGCCCGCACAAAACCCTCGCGCATCCGCTGAGCGACTGATTCGGCCAGCAGATAAATCAGGGCCTTGGCGTCGTGCGGGTCGACAATGTCATGCGGGGCAGTCATGCCGTTGCCATAACTCTTGATTGTGCGGTCGACATTCTCCCGCTCTAAGTCATAGGCTTTGACCGGGCTGTCATCGAGCCCGCGGGCGAAGCTCTGGAGAATAGCCCCAACCTTGCCGAAACATCTAAGCAGGTTCGCCGGTTGTTCTTGAGCCAGTTCACCGATGGTCTGGATGCCGATGATTTTCAGTTTGCGTTCGGTGGCCGGACCGACGTAGAGCAGGCTGCGCACCGGTGACTCCCAGACGATTTGCTTGTAGTTATCCTCATCTATCCAAGTGATGGCATCGGGCTTTAGATAGTCCGAGCCGAATTTGGCGTAGACCTTGTTCCAACTGACGCCGATGGAGACCGACAGGCCCAGTTCCGAGCGAATGCGCTCGCTGATTTCGCTGGCAATCAAGCGAACGTTACCGTTCAGATAGGCCGAATGGGTGACATCCAGCCATGCCTCGTCCGGGCCGAAAGGCTCGACCAGGTCGGTATAGTCGTAGTAAATCTTCCGGGCCAGTGCCGAGTACTTCATATACAGCCGGAAGTTCGCCGGACAGATAATCAGGTCCGGGCATTTGCTGCGGGCCTCCCGCAGCGTATCGGCAGTTTCGAT
>JAIRQI010000151.1 GCA_031256575.1 Coriobacteriales bacterium | reverse complement strand
AGATAGCAGGATGGATATGATGCCTAACAACCCGAAAGCAGTCCCAGGCGGCCCATTTACATCCCCCTCCTCTCCGCCAAATGTTCAGCCGCCTGGGGCGCAACCCTTCTCTCCAACAGCGAGCGAGTTACAATCCTGTTCGGCATCAAGCGAAGCCAAGCTGTTTGATAATGCTGTAGCTTCCAGTATTTTGACTGGTTACCCGATAACTGCTGAGCAGATGACTTGCTCCCCAACAGTCAGCAGCCAGCAACCCTTCTCCCCAACAGTTAGTAGCCAGCAGCCCTTCTCCCCAATAACAAGTAGCCAGCAGCCTTACCCCTTAGCTGCCACCGTTCTTCAACCCTACCCCGTTGCTTCCGCACTTCAGCCTGACCTGACACCTGGGAGCATCATCGGAGTGTTTTCTGGCCGTGGTGGAGTTGGCAAGTCTACAGTAGCTTTGCTGTTAGCTCTGATTGCCTATCAGAGAGGTTTGAGAACAGCATTGATCGATGCTGATCTGCAGTTCGGTGATATTGCCTATCTACTGGGAGACAAGCTTCAAGAATCGGTAGACAGCCGACCACTGTTGGCATTTCAGCAGCAAGCCGCTGCCACTATCAATAACCAAAAACTGCTGGTCTTGACAGCTCCTGACAATGTCGAACAGTCTGAGTTGCTATCTGAGGCTATTCCGACAATCGTTCAAGAAGTGGCCTTGTCATTCGACATCGTCCTCATCAATACCTCCGCTTTCTGGACAGCTACCCAAGCCCAGTTGGCGCGGATCTGTACTCGATTGCTGCTGTTGATGGATCAACGGGCGACCTCTATCAAAGCCTGCCAACGAGTCTTAGAGCTCTGTATCAAGCTGCAGATTCCAGAAGCCCGGTTCAGTTTCGCCATCAACGGTTGCCATCGCTTTGCACCGATTAGCATCCAAGATGCATCCCTGGCCCTCGGGGGTCAGCAGATTATCGGTTTGGACGATGGTGGCGCTTTGGTCGACGAGCTGCTATCGATAGGTTGTCCGGGAGAGCTGGTCGAGAGCAGCAACGTTTTTATCCACTCTCTAGAAAAGCTGTTGGATCACCTGATGCCAATGGCTTGGGGAGGCTTAGATGCGACCCATAATTCCTACCATGAATCAACCAAGTCAGCAGGATTCGGCTTGCTGAAGAACCTCTTCAAGCGAGGAACTCGCGATGTGGCTTGAGCGACTGATTTTCACCGCTGAAAGTGTAAGCTGATGTCTCTATTGGCAATCATCGATCAACTCGGTCAAGCTGATGATGTCGATTCATTCGATCAAGCTAACCAGGAACTGCGCGCCAGGCTACGCGATGCTCTATATCGTCAACTGCCCAGTTCGCGTATCGCTGAGCTTTTACGTAGTGATCCTCAGCGAGCGCAGCGGGAGGTCGCAGCAGTCCTAGAGCAGGTAGAATCTGGCCTACCAGCCATGCCTGCTGCTAGTCGGGCCAAGCTGCTGCAACAGGTCACGGATCTGGTGATTGGCCTCGGCCCGATTGAAGAACTACTGCGCGACAACGATGTTACCGAGATTATGGTTAATGGGCCAAAGCAGGTCTTCTATGAGCGCGCAGGCAAGCTTTACAGCTCTGAGCTTTGCTTTACCGATGAGACCCAATTACGAGCTGTGGTCGATCGCATTGTCGGTCCCCTCGGCCGCCGGGTCGACGAATCCAATCCGATGGTCAGTGCCCGCTTGCCACAAGGGCACCGGGTCAATGTAGTCATCCCCCCACTGGCAATCGATGGCACAATTCTCACAATCCGCAAATTCCGCACCCAGATCTACACCTTAGAGGAGCTGGTAGACAATGGGTCAATTGACAGTCAAATCGCCCAGTTGCTACGTCAACATGTCTTGAATCGGCAAAACATCGTAGTCAGCGGTGGCACCGGTAGCGGCAAGACAACCCTACTAAATGCTCTGTCGGTTGAGATACCAAAAGATGAACGTATCATCACCATTGAAGATGCTGCTGAGCTGCGCTTCACTACACATCCTCATGTGGTGCGCCTAGAAGCCCGCATGAGTAGTGCTGAAGGTACCGGTGAGGTGACCATCCGTGATCTGGTAATCAATGCTTTGCGGATGCGCCCGGACCGAATCATCGTCGGTGAGTGTCGGGGAGCAGAGGCCTTAGATATGCTGCAAGCCATGAATACCGGCCACGATGGCGCGCTGACTACACTGCATGCCAACTCACCAGCTGAAGTGATGACCCGTCTGGTGATGATGTGCCGATATGGCATGGACTTGCCGGTATCTGTTCTTACTGAGCAGATTGCCTCGGCTTTTGATTTGATTGTGCACCTAGAACGCCAGTCCGATGGCCAGCGTCGGGTGACCCAAATCTGCCGCTATCTGGGCAACAAGCAGGACAACCGCTTGGAATGCCTGGTCGAATGGTCCAAAGAAGACTCATGTTATATCTACCAGCAGGTGGAGCAATGAACCCAGTCGTCGGTGACGCAATGAGTCCAGTCGTCTCGCTTGGGATATGGCTGGTTAGCCTGAATACAGCTGGTCTGGCCTCGGGTTTGTCGGCACTGCTAGCGGCTCTATCTGCTGCATTAGCCTTACCGATTGTGATGGATGGTGCCCTCAGTCTGAGCCACCGGGTAAAACGCCGCCAACGTACCTTGGGAGAAGAGCCAAAAGCATCGTTCATCTTGGGTATCGCCAGCAATGGATTGCTTATCTTTCGCAAACCGGCTCAGTTAATCAACCACTTCAAACCTTGGCATGACTGTTGCCGACGCATCCAGCAGTTCATGGCTGCGCAAAACCAAGCAGTTACTGTTGATGCCATCTCAGAGCTATTGATAGGCGGCTGTCTGTTGCTGGGTCTGCTGATCGGGCTGCTTAGCCGGCAGGTCTTCTGTGCAATTGCTCTGGCTGGACTAGCCCCGCTGCTTGCTGACAACTATGTCAGTGGCAAGTTGCGCAAACGCAACCAAATGATGCGTGAACAATTGCCAGATGCTTTGCAATGCCTGGGCTTCTGTTTTCTCGCAGGTTGCTCGCTACCTCAAGCTATCGAACAGACTGCAGCAGAGACCCCCGAGCCGCTAAAGAGTGAACTGGAGAAAACCAGTGATGACTTGACAAGCGGCCTGGGGGTCAGCGAGTCACTGCAAGC
>JAIRQI010000107.1 GCA_031256575.1 Coriobacteriales bacterium | reverse complement strand
GGCATCTGCACATGCAGGCGGGCCATACCTGAGAAACTGCTGGAAGACTTAGGTGGATAAGTGATAGCCTCGCTGACTTGAATTGGCTGGATAGCTGCCTCAGGCTCAGTGATGGTGGGAATAATTACCGAGCTGACGGATTCATTATCGGCAGCTGTAGAGGTAGGTTTTGGCAATTCAACAGTTGCAGTCTTTGGCTCCAGGTGCGACAGGCAACCGTAGCAAACTTCCATGTCATCAAAACTGACGCTCTGGCATAATGGGCAGGTTTTCATTCTTCGTCCTTTCTTTCGTCAGCATGCTGACACTGTTAACTCATTCTCTGCTAGCTTTAACTCGAGGTGTTGGCCTTCGGTGAACCACTCTTTGGAGGGGTCGCTGAATCTCTCTAAGGTTGTCGCTGCTGACCGACAAGAAGCCAAACGGCTTGGTGGCAGATTTCGGACAGCCTTGATAACCTGGCCGTCTGCTGCGATGAAGGCAACATCAATGGCACTTGGCATACCAAAGCTATGGATACTCTTGCATGGCGTCAGCATCAATACATCTGCTTTTTGCAAAACTCCTTTGGCTAGCAGCCCAACTGTCCGAGCGGTTAGACTGGCAGCTACCTTGATACGGTAGGAAGAATCATTCGGGGATAAGTTCGCCATAGTTCTATTCGCCAGCCTAAAAGAATGTGACAACGATGCTGGTGCCATCGCTGACTGGGAAGAGCTGGATAATCATCTGCTGCTTCACACCGCCATCACTGCTTGGGTGCTCCATCAATATCGAAATCGGGCCTGTTATCTGCCCGATTTGCGCAGTCTGCTCCAGTAAACCGGGCTCTCCCTGACGTTCTGTACTATCTACTGATGATGAACGAACTAGTGAAGCTCCTGCGGTTAATGACTGCGTTGCGTAATCAGTAGCGCTTACTGTTGAGTCATCAAAGCTGCCGCTTTGCCTCCAGCCTTCTTGACTTAGGGCACTGACCAGCTGAATAGCAGCCTGCCCAGTGTTGCTTTGGTAAAAATAACCGATTGTCTGGCCTTCCGGGCTGATTGATAGAAGCTCAAAATCAGCATCAAAACTATCTAGAGACAGCGGGTCAAGCGCAGCTTCTTTGCTAGTAGTACCGTTTGCGTAGTCAAACAGTGTGCTAAGGCTGTCTTTGGTCTGCTCGAACCTGGAGTACAAGCTAAGACCCACTAAGCCTAGAGTTAGCACCAGGATGAACCGGATTGTTATCTTTGCATTACGCTGTCCGATGGTTAGATACTTATGCCTGGCTTGGCTTTTACCAGGCCTATTCGCCTGATGTCTGTTGCTGTCAGCTTTCATTTGCTGACCAACTCTGGTTGCCTTCAACTGCTGCACTACTCTTTTCGCTTTCATCTGCTAACCGACTCTCATTACTCTTTTCTGCCTAATGCTTGTTGCCATCATCTGCGGCGGGCTTCCTAAAAAACCACACCCGGGCGATAGGGGTCAATGACATACTCCTGAGAGTGGCTGACCTCGATGAGCATTACACCAAACAAACCGTTCGGAATACCCCAGGGTTTGAAGGTTAAAGTACAGACATAGCGTTCCTGATGTGGTAGCAGATTGAAGGCCAATCCTTCGCTGGACGTACCACCGCTACCGACTTCTTGGACCTGTACTTCGATTTGATAGAGTTCGCTATCTGGGAAGTTCTTATCCAGTTCAGCCTGGATTACTGAGACTCGGCTACCTTGGCTGTAGCAACTGGCATCGGGGCTGCAGGCTTGGGTTCGTACTGCTTCGGCTGCTAAGGGGTCAAAGCGGGCGCAAGCCCCTAGGTAGAGCATGATATTGATGGCTAGATAGACCATCACCAAAGCCACTGGGAATACAACAGCTAGCTCAACAGTAGCCTGTCCACTCCGGCCAAGAATACTTTTATTGCTTCTGACCGAGATGCTTTGTGCTTTACTTGAGTGCTGCACTGGTCGATTCTCTGATAGGCTGCTGTGTTTTGCCATGGTCAAGCCGTTCGCTAGACTAAGCCATATGTTGGCTGGTTTGTTATTCCCAGACATCGATCTGACTACCATTCTGAAACTTGTCCCGTAGACCCTCTATGCCATTCTGGATTGTCTGTTTACCCTGGTCAATTAGCCCTTCTTGCAGTGGAATACTAACAGGTATCTGCACGTTGAAGGGGTATTCCCCGAGGCTGAAGGTATAGCTGATACCATCAGTCTTCAGGTCATCAGCCAGCATATCGATGCGGATGACTAGGTCATCGAAGACCATGTCAGTCAGGCTGCCTGAGGCATATCCATGAAAGCTGGCATAAAAGTCTTTGACATTAATGAGAGCAGAGCCTCCAGCTCCTTCAGCTACACTGGCAACATGGTAGCTATTCACCAGTACTGGTTTAGGAGCATAGAGGTCGACTGGCTCCAGACCCAGGTTTTTCATACCGTCTTCGATGGCTGTCGCTGCTTTTTCACCTAGCCCAGTCATTAGGCCGCCAGAAGCTTCGCTGACAAAGGTCCTTATCCCATCGCAGAGCCCGCTGACACCTTTGTCGTAGAGCATCAAGGCAGCTCCCCAGATGTCCATTACTACATCGAAGGGAATCACGAATGCTGCCACCTCAGAGTGGCCTTCGTCTTTCAAGCGGTCCAAGAAGTTGCTCAGGATATTGCTGTCCTGGCTGGTGTCTCTGGCTAAGGCAGCCGCGGAGACCGCCACTCGTGGTGGCAGGGCATCAGGCTCAGCCAGCAGTGATATCTTTAATCCCGCTGGTAGCGCTCGAGTCTGAGGGTCAACAACAAAGACAATGCAACCGCGGCGTCCTGGTGGATGTGGGTCAAGGCGCTTGGTCTTGACTAGCTCGATGGCCTGGTCGTACTGGTCAGCGGCTTTATCGGTACTGTCCTCAGCGTTCTTCATGGATTCTGTGTATTGTTTCAGGGCATTGTTGTAGTCGCGGGAGGCTTCAGCCACCTTGCTGTACCATTTCTCAAAACCGTAATCATCCCAGTCTGCAGCAGTCAGCGACCAGACTTGGCCCACTGTAGCAGCGGTCATCTGGCATTCCGGACAGGACTTGTACTTTCCATCCTCCAGTTCTTTCAGCGAACCTTTGCCAGCACTACCTGAGGCTTGGAGTACTGGGCAGTCTGTGGTTCCGTGCAGACATCCATCACTATCGGCTGTGAACAAGCGGTCAGTTAAAATCCAGGTGCTGCGTAGTTGGCTCAGATTAGTCGGCATGGTAGGAAAGATGACTTCGGCTGTGCCATCCTCATGATAAATCACTGGCGCTTTAGCTAATTGTTGGTAGGCATATTGATAGTACAGACAGCGGATCTGGTATTTTGAATGGTCCTGGGTACTGCTCGTTTTAGGCTTGTCATTGACCGGACGATACTGGTAATAGTCCTGCGCCCGATGCAAAGCTACAGTAAAGCTCCAGGTCTCTAGCGGGTAGTAAGAAGAATGGCTCGAGCCATTAAAGCGCTCTGCCCGCTCATGCATACATTGTGGGCTGCCAATCTCAGTGGACTTGCCACAGTCGTAATACCAGCCGTCATGAAGGGCTTGGTCCATCTCCTGCTTGGCTTCAGTAGCCTGCTCCATGGCTTGTTCAGTCTGTTGGTTTAACTCCTCAATGTCATCGGTGTGCTCCTCAAGCTTTGGGTCGCTCTCAGGGTATTCAATCTCCTCTCCACTGAACGGTACTAATATCGCTAAGCCGTAATAGCTCCAACCATCTGGCGCATTGGCCTGTACCGTTACCGCAGCATTGGCGATAGCCACAAAAGGCAAGACCTTCTGCAGGGTATTTAAGGCTTCAGAAGCCTGTCTGGCTAGATCGTCACGGGCTTTGAAGACCTCACGAGCGAATCTCAACAAATCTGCACTGACCGAAATAGCGCCAGGTACAGGAATACAGGCAACTATTATCGATACCCCTAAAACAGTCACTCCGAACAGTGTCATGGAGAGCACCACAGCATCAGCCACCCGAGCGACCACGTAATACTCAGCCACGACATTCTCCGCAGCCAGAGCACCAGCGTCAGCTGCGAACTGGATGTCAGAAGCTTTGGAATTGACCCAGTAGACCTGCGCTGATGTGAAAATCAGGGTCACCACCAAGCTGAGAGCAATGACCACTCCAAGGCTGCTGAAACCAGCTTCTGAATCGCTTTCCATCCAAGGATAAAAGCGCTTACTCTTAGGCTTGCTCAGTCTTCCCACTGCATCGGCCATCTGCTGGGCCCTCCGTCCTGATCCGACCAGACCCAGTTTGGCTGGGTAGGCATTGAGACTTCGACCACCTGTACCAGATAGCCATCCTCCAGCATGCCGAGCAGCCCGGCTCCCCAACCAATCAAGGGCAGTGGTTTCAAGTAGTTGGTAATCCTGACGGTCACGGTTGCCGAATTTTCATCGCCGATTAACTCAATCTGCCAGGCTTTACCGCTAGATGAGGCATGAAAGATATCCAATGGAGGTACTGCAGCCAGACGCCGCATGACGTATCCCTGGTATTTGTCATCACTATATTCACCGAAGCTAGTTTTTGTGGATAAGAGCCGGCAGCTTTCAGAAGCAGCGTTTTGCATAACCATCCGGGTGTAGAGCATTATCGCCGGTTGAGCCAGCATCAATAACAGCAGGAAGAT
>JAIRQI010000132.1 GCA_031256575.1 Coriobacteriales bacterium | reverse complement strand
GAACCTGCAACCAAGGGATTATGAGTCCCCTGCTCCACCATTGAGCTAAGGGCCCGTGAACTACTCGTCGTATTGTAGCGCATCTATCGCTGCCATTCACATTTGTGGAGTAATAGCATTAATAGACGGACTAGCACGACAAAGCAGGCAGGCTGGCTGGCGCAGCTGACAATCTGGTGTCTGCAGCCTAGTGGCACGTCCGACAACCTAGTGGCGCGTCCGGCGACCTGACTACCAGACGACATCGATGCTTGGTGGCAGGTGTCTGGTCGACCCGGCGCAGCCTAGCGAGGTCTTGCGAGCTAAATTTGACGAATATGGCTTTCCCTGATACAGTAGTTCGTCGCGCATTTTCGCGCATTTTCGCATATCAGAGCTGAAGGGTAGAAGATGTACGCCGTAGTAAAAACTGGAGGCAAACAATATCGAGTTGCTGAGGGCGACTTCATCACAGTCGAGAAGCTGAGCCAAGAGCCAGGATCCAGTGTTGCCCTCGAAGTCTTGTTTCTAGTCGATGGATCGAAAGTCATCAGCGATACCGAGGCATTAGCCAAAGCCAGTGTCAATGCCCTGATTCTGGAGCACACTCTGGGCGAAAAAGCCCTGGTTTTCAAATACAAGAAACGTAAACGCTACAGCCGCCTGCGTGGTCACCGTCAGCAGCTGACCCACCTAGAAATCAGCACCGTGTCAGACAAACCGGTGGCATTGAAAAAGGCTACCACCAAGAAGGTAGCGGCGAAAGCCGAAAAGCCAGATGATAAGGATGTGGATAAAACCACGTCCACTGAAGCCGAAGAGACTCAAAAGAAGCCGGCTCGGGCACGCAAGGCCACAGCGGAGAAAACTGCAGCCGTGGCAGAAACCGAATCTGAGAAAAAAGCTGCAGCCGATGTCGAAGCTGAAGCAGACGACACCGACGCTGACACCGAACTCGATACCAGTACCGAAGCAGAAGACAGCACTGAAGCTGAAGTAGAAACCGACACAGAGGCTGAGGCAGACACCGATACAGAGGCCGAAGCTGATACAGAGGCTGAAGACGATGCTGGGTCAGAGGACGATAATGAAACCGACTCCGAGCCAGAGGTAGCGGCCAGCAAACCAGCTCGTTCCCGCAAGAAAAAGGACGAAAGCGAAGACTAGTCACCAACTAAGGTAGATATACAACGAAGCCCAAAGAAGCTTAACGAACACTAAGAACCCAACGAACGTCAAGCAATGAAACAAGGAGCAAGAAATGGCACATAAAAAAGGACTCGGATCATCCCGCAACGGACGCGATTCCCAAGCCAAACGGCTGGGAGTCAAGCGCTTCGCTGGCGAACAGGTGACAGTCGGCAATATCATCGTCCGCCAGCGCGGCACCCATATCCATCCCGGAGACAATGTTGGTCGCGGTCGCGATGATACGCTCTTCGCTTTGAAGGACGGCATACTGGAGTTCACTCGCGGACAAAAACGCAAAGTACACGTTCGACCGGTGAGCTAAATACAGGGCGTAATAAATACCGCAGCATCTGCAGGCCCTCTGTCGCATTCTCGACAGGGGGTTTGTTATATTAAGAGGCAAGAAAACCGAGGATTGAGAGCATAGCCAGCGCAGAACAACCAGAAAAAAGCTAGAAGCGAACAGGCAGCACCTTCAGCGGGCAAGGCTAACACAACAAGCAAGGGTGCAGCGAGCCAAGTAAGGCTTAAGCGAGTACAAAACGGGGAAGCAGATTTGTTCATCGACCAAGTACATATTCACGTCCAAGCCGGCAACGGCGGAGCCGGCTGCATGTCCTTTCGGCGCGAGGCCTACGTACCCAAAGGCGGCCCGGACGGCGGCGATGGCGGCGATGGCGGAGACGTCGTGCTGATTGCCGACCCCTCACTTTCATCACTCATCGACTACCGCTTCAAGCATCACTTCAAAGCCCAACGGGGAACGCATGGTAAAGGTTCCCGGATGCATGGCTCACGGGGAGAAGACCTGCTCCTAGGCGTTCCCATCGGCACCCAGGTCTACGCTTATGACGAGTCAACTAAAGAGACTGGCGAGCTGATTGCCGACCTTACCGCAGCCGGTGAGCGGGTAATTGTTGCCAAAGGCGGCCAAGGTGGTCGCGGCAACATCCATTTTGTCTCCTCCACACGCAGAAATCCGGCTTTCGCAGAGCTGGGTGAACCGGCAGAAGAAACCTGGCTGGAGCTGACCATGAAGCTGATGGCCGATGCTGCTTTAATTGGCATGCCATCGGTGGGCAAGTCGTCTTTGATTGCCAAAATCAGTGCCGCTCGGCCCAAGATTGCCGAGTACCCCTTCACCACCCTGGTACCCAACCTGGGGGTGGTGAGCATCGATTACGACAGCTTTGTGGTGGCGGACATCCCCGGGCTTATCGAAGGTGCCTCCGAGGGCCGTGGCCTGGGCACTGAGTTCTTGCGCCATATCGAGCGCAGTGCCCTGTTGCTGCATATCCTGGACGCCAGCGGCTCTTGGGAAGGGCGTGACCCGCTTCAAGACTACCGTATCATCCGCAGTGAGATTGAGAAATACTCCCCAGACCTGGCCAGCCGCCCAGAGATTGTGGTGCTCAACAAAGCCGACATCGCCGATACCACTGAGCAGGTTAAGCCCCTGCTAGACGAGCTGCAAAAGCGTGCCTTAGAGATAGCCGGTGGCAATGAGTACTCGCCAGACTACGTCAAACCGCAACTCTTCATAGTCTCAGCCGTCACCGGCCAAGGCCTGGACCCGCTGCTGCGGGCCGTCAACCAACGCGTCAAAGAGCTGCGTGCTGCCGCCGCTGCGGCGGATGCTGCTACCCAATCCAGCATGCCGACCTACGAAAAAATCTGGGAGCACAAGCGTAAAGAACGCGACCGGGCCTTCACTGTCACTAACCTCGGCGGCAATGTCTACCGGGTGGCTGGCAAGACCGTGGAGCGGATGGTTATTCAGACCGAGTGGGAAAACGACGAGGCGATTGCCTATCTACAACGCCGCTTGGAGCGTTTTGGTGTGGAGAAGGCCCTGGTGGCAGCCGGTGCCAGAAACGGCGACGAGATTAGAATACTGGGCCGCTCCTTCGCCCTTGAGACCAACCTGCTGGAAGACGAACCTGACGAGGAGGAGTTCTAAATGACCGAGGCCAATCAGACAGCGAAAGCCAGCCAGGCAACGGGTGAAAACCAAGCAGCGAAAGCCAGCCAGACAGCAGGTGCGAGCGAAGCTGACCAGGTAGCAAAGGCCAACCAGGCAGCGGGTGAAAGCCAGACAACGAAGGCCAACCAAACTGCCGAAACCGACCAGGCTACCGAGCATTACCGCCGCATCGTGATAAAAATCGGCTCCTCGACCTTGACCGACAGCCAAGGTCGGGTTGACCGGGCGTTTATCCACTCCCTGGCCAAACAGGTCCAGACCATCCGCGCCGAGCTGGGTGCCCAGGTCATCATCGTCACCTCGGGAGCCATCGCTTCGGGCCTGGAAGCGCTCGGTTTCGGCAAGAACCGCCCTGACGACCTGCCTACTCTGCAGGCCGCCGCAGCAGTCGGCCAGCTCAAGCTAGGTCAGGATTATGTGGAGGAGTTCGCGGTTTACGGTATCTGGCTCGGGCAGGTTTTGCTGACACGCTACGACACTGAGAACCGAGGTTCCTACCTACATGCCCGAGACACCTTGGAACGTCTGATGGAACTGGGTGCGGTACCTCTAATCAATGAGAATGATACTGTAGCGGTGGATGAAATCCGCTTCGGCGATAACGACACTCTAGCAGCACAGGTAGCCATTCTGGTCAAGGCGGACCTGATGATTATGCTCTCCGATATAGCAGGCCTCTACACTGCCGACCCCCGGCGTGATGAGGATGCCACCTTACTGCAATCAATCGGAGCTTTTACC
>JAIRQI010000158.1 GCA_031256575.1 Coriobacteriales bacterium | reverse complement strand
CTGCATGACACCGAGGGTAGCGGTTCTCCCCAGTCGGTCATCGATTATTGGGATAGTAATAACAGTGGGGTAGCGTCGCATTTCATCGTTGGTCGAGACGGCAGCATCTACCAGTGTGTTCCGCTGGACCGCATTGCCCATCATGCTGGCTTTGGCAACGCTGGCCACAACGCGGCATTTGGGGTTCAAGATGAGTCGCGCGACGACAAGATTGGGTCACGCAGCATCGGTTCCGGGTACCCGGATTATGGCATGAACTCCTACTCGATTGGCATCGAGATGGTACATGTCGGTGGGGGAGGCGGCTATCCAACCGCCCAGCTGGAGGCCTTAGACCGGCTGATTGCCTACATCGATGCCTATTACGGCTTTGAGAGTCGGATTATCGACCATAAAATGTGGGTGCTAGGCAACTCCGATACCTCACCGGAGTTCTCTGTCTACCTCTCCAATTACCGAGCTTACCGCAGCTACAAGCAACCGTAGCGGGAGTAGTGAGACAGGTTACTTTCTGTTAGCTTCGAGCGCTACTCTGGCTAGTAACACAAAGCGTTAGCAACACAAGGCATATGTTGGTTTGTGCCTTAGGCTCAGCATCTTCAGGCCTAGTATTGCATCCATTTGACCTAACGCACAACTACAAAACCCATCATGATAACTCTAAGGCTCTGACCCAGCATACAGAGGTTTGGGGTTGCATCCACAAGACTCACACCTAACAACCACAAGAATCTGACCCAGCACTCATAGAGTAGCTATTGCATCCACAAGACTCACTCCTAACAACCACAAGTAAACATGTAACAACCACAAGACCATGTGGAGAAAACCAGGTTGTGTGCAGAAAATGCACCAGATCGCCTTTCGTGTTGTGGATTTCTCCTGATTTATGCCTTCATACGCTCCTGCACTTAGGTCTGCAGTATAAGGCACACTATATATTGTGGTTAATCAGTAGAATTCCTGTATGGTTTCAACACAAACCCTCTTTTGGTGCATTTATGGGGTTGGGGGGACTCCCTTTCGGAGTTGGGGGGCTCTCTTTCGGAGTTTGGGGTACTCTCTGTTCATCAGAGAGTAATTGACAAATGCAACAGTTCAAGCCAGGGAGAATTGCCTAAACCGTATGGAATATGGTATAAAGTACAAGTCAGTTTGCGAACGACATCTGGTTGTGCGCTTTGAGGTGATCTTTCTATTGGAGAAAGTGGGATTGACCCCGCTTTCTTTTATTAGGGAAGTGATTAGGGAGTCGCCTTATCGCAGTCCAGAAGCGCGAATGTATGTACAGGTGGCCTCACCGCATTCTAGAAGCGAGAGACTCTGTGCAAATGGATGCACTGCAAACCAGACGCAATAGAGTTTATGAAAGTAGGTTCACTGCAATCCAGAAGCCAGAGTTTATAGGCAAAAGGATGCACCGCAGTCTAGAAGCAAGAGAGTATGTATAGGTAATGGCACGTAAGGCTAAAGAACAAGAATTGATTGGCGGGCTGGAACCAGCGGCAGCTGCCCATGGCTTAGAACTGGTCGAGGTCGAGTTACTGACTGTTGGTGGGCAGGCCATCGTGCGTGTCTACCTAGAACCGGCTGATGAGAGCGGCTCAATCAGTATTGACATATTGGCTGAAGCCAATGCCTGGGTTGATCCCCTGGTAGAAGCTATCGATCCTTACCCAGGGGCCTATACCTTGGAGGTCTCTTCACCTGGTATAGACCGTCCATTACGCACGCTGCGGCATTTTGCACGCTTTCAAGGAGAGACAGTCAAGTTGCGCACAGAACCGATTGATGGCCGGTCAAACTGGACCGGTCAACTGGCTGGTATCGAAGGCGAGATGATACTTCTTGAACTAGAAGACCGCATCGAGAAGATCGCTTGGGCCAAGATCAAAAAGGCCCACATACAGGGGAGTTATTTCAGTAACAGAAAGGGTCAATGATGTCATCAGAGTTAGTGGCTGCCTTGGAAGCTTTGGCCACAGAGAAGAATATCGACGAGATCTACCTGCTAGAGCGACTTGAGCGCTCGCTGGCAGAGAGCTACGAACGCATCTTGGATTTGCCGGAGAAACGCACCCGGGTAACAATCAACCGGGTGAACGGCCAGATATATGTCTTCGAGTTGATTCCCATTGGTGATCCGGACCCGGAGACCGGCGAATACTCGGAGTTCGAAGAAAAAGATGTAACTCCCTCTGATGTCAGTCGTATTGCCGCACAAAATGCAAAAAATGTCATCAACAATATCGTCCGCGATGCCGGGCGGCAACAGATATTTGCTGAATTCTCCGAGCGTATCGGAGAGCTGGTGAACGGCAGCGTGCTGCAGTCGACAGCTGAGTTCACCATCATAAAAATCCGCGATGGGGTGGAGGCCGAGCTGCCCCACTTTGACATCAAGCGCAATCCTGAAGAGCGTAACGAGAAACCAGCGGTCGAGCACTATCGTCATAACCAGCGCCTACGTTCTCTGATAATCGCCGTGCGCGACCCCAGCCGCAAAGATACCGGTGTGAAGAATGAGTCAACCCGTCCGGCGATTGTCGTTTCGCGCACCCACCCCGATCTTATCCGCCGCTTATTTGAGATGGAAGTGCCGGAGATTTATGACGGAGTCGTCGAAATCAAGAATATCGCCCGCGAGGCAGGAGCCCGCTCCAAGATATCAGTGGCTTCGCGTGACCCCAACCTGGACCCGGTAGGTGCCTGTGTCGGGCCCAAAGGCTCGCGGGTGCGGATGGTGGTCGAAGAGCTGCGCAGTGAGCGGGTCGATGTCATTCAATGGGATGAGGACCCGGCGGTCTACGTCAAGAACGCTTTGTCACCGGCCAAGGTCACCAATGTCATCATCTCGGAGGAGAAGCTGAACCACGCGACAGTCATCGTTCCAGACGACCAGTTGTCTCTGGCTATTGGCAAAGAAGGCCAGAATGCCCGGCTGGCTGCCAAGCTGACCGGTTGGCACATCGATATCAAGTCCACCTCTTTTGTCAGCGACCTGCCGGGTATGGACTTCTCGCTGATTGACGATGATGAGAATTACCGCAGTGAGGACGGTCGTTGCGAGTACATCGCAACCAGCGGCTTGCGTTGCCCGAACCGGGCGCTGTCCAACAGCCGTTACTGTCGACTGCACCAAGACGACCATAATGTGGATGAGAGCCTGGAGCTGGCAGCCGACCATCTTGAGGATGAGTTGGAGAATCTCGGCGAGCTGCTTGGTGCGGATGCTGCGGAGAGCAACGCAGGTGCGGAGAGCGCGGATGGCGCCGCGGCTGGTGCGGAGCTCGTGGAGAGCGCGGAAGACACCGTGGCTGGCGAAGCCGCTGGTGCTGAAGGCGCCGCGGCTGGCGAAGCCGCTGGGGTGGAAGACACCGTGGCTGGCGGAGCCGCTGGCGCTGAGGACGAAGCAGTCATCGATGACGCAGACAACGCGACTTCCGCCGACGCAGCAGACACAGCATCCGCCGACGAAGCCTCCGCAGCCACCGCAACGAACTAGCAAGCTCTTCTCCGCAAAAAGCTAGTCAAGCTAAAAAGACCTAGGAGCTTAGAACACTTGAACACGAGTAAGACCCCGATAAGAACCTGTGTGGCCTGCCGGCAGAAAGCCGCCAAGTCAACGCTGCTGCGCATCGTCAGACTTGCGGACCGCTCCGTCGGCTTCGACGGCAGTGGCAATCTTCCTGGACGCGGAGCTTACCTTTGCCGACACACCAGTTGTTTTACAGCTGCCCAAAATAGCCGACGCTTGCAGCGGGCTCTACGTTGCGATTTGGATGAAGCGACCTGGATAGACCTGGCTCGTGATTTCAATATGATGTGTCAATCAGGCACATAAGGAGCAAAACAGATGGCAGATATGCGAGTACATGAGTTAGCCAAAGAGTTTGGCATGGATAACAAGGAGTTTCTGGCACGCTTGATAGAGATGAAGATTCCTGTCAAGACCCACTCCTCAACCCTAAACGAGGCCTTTGTGGCTCGCATCCGCAAGCAATTAGAGCCGGAGATGGCCGACCGTACCGCTGAGGTCGAGTCCGAACGACAGGCCGAGGCTGAGCGCAAAGCCGAAGAAGAGCGTCAACAGAAAAAGGCCGCCGAGGCTGAGCGGCGCAAAGCCGTGGCTGAAGAGCGGGCCCGCCGTCGCCAAGAAAGAGCCGAGCGGGAGGGCCTGACCGTCGAGGAACTGGAAGCCTTAGAGACCCGCCAGGTCTTAGAACAGCTGCCTGTAGAACTGCCGCTTGAGAGAATTCCTGCCAGTGGCAACCTAGAGTTATCCGATGTAACTACTGCCGGTTTACCAGCTGAAATCACGGAGGCACCCGCTGTAAGCGAAATACCTGGTAGGGGAGAAAAGCCTGCTGTTAGAACCATTCCAACTGTACAAATTGTTAATAGAGAAGACAGCTCTCTTGGCTTGGATGAGGCTGATACCCTGCCATCTATAGCAATGGGGGAGACAGCGCAAGCGGCAATTGAAACAGACACCGCTGAGCCTTCAAGCGAGCTTCCAGCCAAAACTGAGCTGGATACTGACGAGCTTCTAGCTGTTCCTGAAGCTGCAGCTAGCATCAGCATTGACGATGCAGGCTCAGCAGGCGTGTTGACTTTGGATGGTGTTGCTGTCGAACCCGGCAAAGCCAGCAAGGCTGGCAAACCTGTCAAAGCTGGTGCTGCAATTGAGGCCGAAGCCGAACAGATAACTGCAGAGCAAGTAGCAGAAACAGACACTGAAACTGCTACAGTTGATGATACAGAAGCGCTTATTGAACCCGAGAGCAAACCTGGTAAACCAGCCCGCTACAGTGGACTGCTCTCGCAGATTGAGGCCGAGAATGCCCGGTTGGCAGCAGAACGAGATGCCCAACAGGCTGCTCAGGCCAAGCCGGAAGCCAAGGCAGCAAAAGCTAAGGCCAGCAAAACAGCCAAGCCGAAGGACAAAGCAGCTTTAAGCGAAGCCCCTGTAACTGAAGAACCCAGCAGCCAAACTCCAGTCAGCGATACCCGGCCGACTACAGCCAAAGCCCGCAAGAAAGCCGCTCAAGCCGCTCAAGCTGCAGCTCAGGAAAGCGATGAGCAGCCAGCCCGGGGCCGTAGCAAGCAAACCCGCAAACCCAGCCATGCCGAAGAGCAACGCGCTACCCGTCCGCTGATTCCTGAAGATTATGCCGACTATGACAATTCATTGGACCAGGATGAAGAGGACCGCTACCGCAAGATGGCGGTAGCCGCTGAGCAGTTCCAGCGCGACCGGGTGCTGGCCGAAGCCCGGGCAGCGGTCGAAGCTGCCACTAATGAAGGAGAAGGCCGACGCCGCAAACGTAAAGAGAAACGCGAGGCTCAAGCTCAGGAGAAGATTGAGCTAGAAGCCATTGAGCGAGGTATTGACCCCGAGCTCTTGAAAGCCGATGTCATTCAAGTGACCAGCGGCGTGACAGTCAGCGAGTTGGCAGAGATTATGCAGGTACCTGCTAATGACATCATCAAACGCCTCTTCTTACTGGGGATGATGATGACAGTCACCCAGTCCATGACCGATGACTTAGTCGAGCTGATTGCTGACGATTTGGGCTTGAAAGTGCGTATCGTTTCTCCCGAAGAAGAATATGCGGTTTCTATCTATGACTCACCCGAAGACTTAAAGACCCGTCCACCGGTGATTACCGTGATGGGCCATGTCGACCACGGCAAGACCTCGCTTTTGGATGCCATCCGTAAGACCGGGGTGGTTGCTACCGAGGCCGGTGGTATCACCCAGCATATCGGCGCTTCGGTCGTTAACATCAATAACCGCCAGATTACCTTTATCGATACCCCGGGTCACGAGGCTTTCACAGCCATGCGTGCTCGTGGAGCCAAGGTCACAGATGTGGTGGTCTTGGTGGTTGCCGCTGATGATGGGGTGATGCCCCAGACCATTGAAGCCATTAACCACGCCAAAGCTGCTGAGGTGCCGATTGTGGTAGCCATCAACAAGATTGACCGACCGGACGCCAACCTCGATCGGGTGCGGGCTGAACTGGCTGAACATGGCATCATCTCCGAAGAGTGGGGCGGCCAGAACCTGTTCGTCGAGGTCTCGGCAAAAGAGCACATCGGCATCGATGACCTGCTTGAAACCATTCTGTTACAAGCTGATTATCTGGAGCTGACAGCCAATCCAGACACCCAGGCCTCCGGTTTCGTAATCGAGGCTAAACTGGATAAGGGCCGCGGCCCGGTGGCTACCGTCCTAATCCAGCGCGGAACCTTACATGTGGGTGAGATGTTGGTCGCCGGCACCTCCTACGGACGGGTGCGAGCGGTCATCAACCCCTTGGGCGAGAGCGTTGATGCAGCCTATCCAGCCGACCCTGTCGAGGTGTTAGGCTTAGGCAGTGTTCCGGAAGCTGGCGACGAGTTTCGCGTCTTCAGCGACGAACGCGATGCCCGCAACCTGGCTGAGGACCGCGCTTTGCGCAAACGCCTGGCTGAGCAGCTTAGTGTTGGCCATGTCACCCTAGAAGACCTCTTCGCCCGCATTGAGAGCGGGGCCAGTGAGCTGAACCTGGTGGTCAAGGCCGATGTCCAAGGTTCGATAGAGGCGCTGAAGGATGCTCTAGATAAAATGGATCAGAGCGAGGTGCGCATCAATGTCATCCACTCGGCAGTCGGAGGTATCACAGAGACCGATGTCACACTGGCAGCCGCTTCGGATGCTATCATCATCGGTTTCAATGTGCGGCCCCAGCCTAAAGCCCGAACTGCTGCAGAACATGAGAAGGTCGAGATCAAGCTGTACCGCGTGATTTATCAAGCCATTGACGATATCAATGCCGCTCGCATCGGCATGCTTAAACCGGAGATTGTGGAAGAGGATACTGGATCAGCAGAAATCCGCGAGATTTATCGGGTTCCTCGGATTGGCAATATTGCCGGTTGCATCGTCGAGACTGGTGAGATTAATTCCGATGACCGGGTACGTGTCGTGCGCGATGGAGCGATAATCTATGATGGCCGCATCTCTTCTCTGCGTCATTATCGCGAGGATGTCAAAAGCATCCGAGCAGGCTCAGAATGCGGTATCGGTATCGAGGATTTCCAAGACATCAAAGTCGGCGATGTCCTGGATGCTTATCGGGTGCGGGAAGTAGCTCGTGAGGTCTAGAATTTGACCTGCAGGGAGGTAACTTGTTCTTAGCATGTACTGTACTGCTCCACTGCTTTGCAGAAGTCCGCAGTACAGAACACGCTAACACCAAGTCACTGGCATGCTGGTGGTAACTTGGTCTTAGTATGCACTGTACTGCTCCACTGCTTCGCAGAAGTCCGCAGTACAGAACACGCTAAGACCAAGTCACTGGCATGCAGGTGGTAACCTGGTCTTAGCATGCACTGTACTGCTCCACTGCTTCGCAGAAGTCCGCAGTACAGAACACGCTAAGACCAAGTTACGAGATTGTTGGAGTGTGAACATATACCAGGGAGACCTTGCTAGTAAATAAGCTGCGGGTTTCTCCCCAGGTAGGAGTGAAACGAAATGGATTTGGAGGACAAATGGCAGAGAATCCGCAGTCGCGTAAGAACAATGTAGCAGTCAAAGAGGCAATAGCAGCGATTCTCATGTATGAGATTGCTGATCCGCGGCTGCAAACGCTGACTATCAACAGTGTGGTGGTGTCTCGGGATCGCAGTGTGGCGCGTGTCTACGTTTTGGCTGATCGGATTGAGCACAGCCAAGCGTTGGAAGGTTTGGAATCGGCGAAAGGGCGGATTCGCAGCTTGTTAGGTGCTCGCCTGGGTTGGCGAAACACTCCCCGGCTGACATTCTTTCTTGACCCGATGTTGGAGCATACCGCCATCATCGAGGCTGTTTTGCGGGATGCGCCGGCAACCATGGCTCAAGCCAAGGACGAGGACGGCTACCCGATTCTTGATGTAAAAGACTGGTTCAGTGATGACGAGTCCTTTGACGAAGCCGACTCAGATATAGGCTCTGACTTAGATGAGTAGGATGGGCTGGATGAGCACGGTAGGTTGGTTGCCGATGCTTCTGTTTGAAGCTTCTACCGAGACAGAAGCTGGTCACAGCTTGACCGAGGACGAGGGTTGATGGCTAACGAGCAGACCAAAGACGATCTGCTCCAATTGTTCCAACCGGGTTTAGCGGTCGCCATCTGCAGCCACATCAACCCAGATGGTGATGCTATCGGCTCGGTTATCGCACTGGCTTTATTCTTAGAACAGCGGGGCTTGAAGGTGACCAAGCTATTGGCTCGTGAAACTGCGGCTCCTCAACAGTTCTCGAGTATGGGTACTGCAGATTTTGTTGCTGCAGCTTCCTACACGGATACACCTGATATCTTTGTAGCCGTAGACCTCTCCCAATCTAGCCGGCTTGACAAAGCTCAGGCGGTCTTAGCTCGCACACCGACCAGTGTCATAATCGACCATCATCCGAACCCGGATAATTTCGCTGGCTACCTGCTGCATGACTCCAGTGCTGCTGCTACCGGGCTATTGATTTGGGACCTCATCCAATACAGTGGAGTGGCGGCTACAGCAGCCATGGCTTCTGCCTGTTATCTGGCAATACTCACCGACACTGGCCGCTTTACCTATCAAAACACCAATCAAGAGGTCTTGATTGCTGCAGCTCAGATGGTCCAGGCTGGTGCTGATCCAGCCGCTATCAGCAAGGCTGTTTATGATACCCGGGCAAT
>JAIRQI010000134.1 GCA_031256575.1 Coriobacteriales bacterium | reverse complement strand
CTCGAAGCCAAAATCGGCTACTTGTTAAAACAAGCCGATACGCTTACAATTAACAGACTTGCAGGCCACTGGCAGTTATGGAGGCATTAGCTGCTGTCGGTGTTAAAAGGGAATCAGGTGCAAATCCTGAACAGTCCTGCTGCCGTGTAGACGGAGTTTTTCTAAGAGTAATACAACCACTGGGATTGGCCTGGGAAGGTTTTAGAAAAGCGTTGATGTCTGAGTCGGAAGACCTGCCTGCAGCGAGCCGTTACCGGTTCGTGTGCTACAAAGCCTCACAGGTATGGGGACTTTGTCTGTGATAATGTGATGCCGTTTTCGCAAGTGTCAAACGCATCGTTATCGTATTCAAAGGCCCTGGTCCAGTGATTAGGGTCTTTTTCATGCCACGGGCCGCCGACAGTGAATCGGGAGCGTGGCTGATTGAGAATATTCATCTCAGGGGGGTGTAAAAACGGTAAATCCGGACGGGCTGAACAGCTGGCTTTGGCTTTGCATGTGGAGAAAACCGCCGGCCTGCGCCAGGATACCTCGCCGAAAACCGCCAACCCGCACCAGGATACCTCGCCGGAAACCGCTCGCCCGCACCAGGAAGCCTCTCCGGTAACTGCTTGCCAAGGTCAGGAAGCCCTGCCCGAAACCACCCACCCGTACCAGGATATCCCACTATACTATGTCGCCACTATGGTTCCCTCCAACCAGGAGGATGAGGACCGCATCAGCCGCCATCGCCTGAACCGGGCTGGCCTGGGCTTTCAGACTGTCGAGGCCAAACAAGATATCCATCTACTTTTAGACTCGCTTAACCATGAGGGAGTGATTCTCCTAGACAGCCTGACCGCTTTACTTCTGAACGAGATGCTAGGTAAAGGGGAGACAATCGACCATGACGCTCCGGCTAAGGTAATAAGAGATTTGCTGCTGTTGGCAGAGGCATTTCGGAGCATCGTCTTTGTCTCTGACTACATCTATTCCGACGCTTATCTATATAACGAGCTGACCAGCTCATATCGTCGAGGTTTAGCCCTAATCGACCGTCAGATGGCGGCTTTATGCGATTGCGTCATCGAGTCATTCTATGGCAACTACATCACCCACAAGGGCCAGGCTGCCTTGCAGACACTAGAGGGGTTGCAATGATACTTATCATCGGCGGAGCCGAACAAGGCAAGCTCCAATATGCCCAGCTCACCTATCCCGACCGAACCGTCTACCAGTGTGAGCTCGCAACCCCGGCAATCGACTTAGACGCCGGCATCATCAACTCACTGCATCTGGCAGTCCTAGCCATGATGCGAGCTGATATCGACCCCCTGGCCTACTTCACTGAAGAGCTTCCCAGACTGCAGGACAAGGTCATCATCTGCGACGACATCTCCAGTGGGGTAGTGCCCATAGATAAAGAGATGCGCCTCTGGCGAGACCAGTTGGGGCATCTGCTGGGCCTGCTCTCCACACAAGCTGAGCAGGTCATTCGCTTGTTCGTCGGCATTCCCAGTCGCATCAAGTAGCTTGAAGCTAGTTGAAACGAAGGATATGAGCCAGACCCCATGATGACCTTGGTATACTCGCGAATTGCAGTGCTGCTGATTGCTATAACCCTGGACCTGATTATCGGTGACCCGCAAAACCCCTTGCACCCAATCAGGCTGATAGGCAACTTGATTGCCTTAGGCACCCGCATCTACCGCAAAGCTGAGGTCAAGAAACCGATAGCCCAATACCTCTGGGGAATGGCCCTGACCACCTTCCTAATCACCTCGGTCTTTGCCCTGGTCTACCTGATAACCCTGGTCTTGTACAACTTGAACCTGCTAGCCGGGATTATCGGCGAGGCAATCATCTGCTACTTCTTAATTGCCACCAAGTCCTTGAAGGTCGAAAGCATGAAGGTCCACGATGCCCTGCTAGCCGACGACCTGGTCTTGGCCCGGGCCAATCTGGCAATGATTGTCGGGCGGGACACCGACCAGCTTGACCAAGCCTCAGTGACCAAAGCCGCTGTGGAGACAATCGCAGAAAACCTCTCAGACGGAGTGATTGCCCCCTTAATCTACATGGCTATCGGTGGCGCTCCCCTGGGGATGGCTTACAAGGTTGTCAATACCTTGGACTCCATGATTGGCTACAAGACCGAGGAATTTCTCTTTTTCGGACGCTTTGCCGCTCAGTTTGACGACCTCCTAAACCTGCTGCCGGCCCGCTTCTCAGCCTTGATGCTGATAATCGCCAGCGCTCTCTTAAGAACCGACACCAGTGCCGCTATCCGCATCTTCCGGCGCGACCGGCTGAACCATGCCAGCCCCAACTCGGCTCAGACCGAGTCGGTGGTGGCCGGAGCCCTAGGCTTGCAGCTAGGCGGCGACACTTCCTACCACGGCCAAATGGTCAGCAAACCGACAATCGGCGACGACAGCAATCCCGCCCGCATCGAGCACATTGTCATCGCTAATCGCCTGATGTATGCGGCAACGCTCTGCTCCCTGCTACTGATTGTGGCCTCTGCCCTGCTCACCGGGGCTGCCATCTCCCTGCTTTTCCCGACCTGGCTACCAACAATCTAGAGGGGGGAGAAGACCGATGTATGAGTACACACACGGCGGCAACGCGGTTTACGAGGGAGAAAACCAGGGCATCATTGACTTGTCTGCCAATATCAACCCCTTGGGAGTTCCAAACGCGGTCCTACAAGCAATCACTGATGAGTTTGCTCATCTTGACAGCTACCCGGACAGCAGCTCGACCAAGCTGCGGCAAAGCATCGCCAACTACGAGCAGCTCAACCCAGATTGGGTGTTCTGCGGCAACGGGGCATCGGACATCATTTTTCGCTTGCCAAGGGCCATCAAGGCCAGAAAAGTGCTGGTCACGGCACCGACCTTCTCCGATTATGAACGTGCCGCCCTCTCTTACGGAGCGCAAGTAACTAGGCATAAGCTGCTCTCTCCGGATGGTTTTCAAGTCACCGAGAGCCTGATACATGAAGTCAAAAAATCCCAGCCAGACCTGGTATTTATCTGCAATCCGAACAACCCCACCGGAGCTGTGACCAGCAGCGAACTAATCAACCAGCTGCTCCACTGCGCCAGACAACAAAACACCTACGTAGTAATCGACGAATGCTTCATGGATTTTGTCATAGATGCTGCATCCGCCAGCTCAATAAGGCTACTCGAGCAGTACCCGAACCTGCTCATCCTAAAAGCCTTTACCAAGATATTTGCCCTGCCCGGAATCCGCCTCGGCTACGCCCTGACAGCCAACAGCCAATTAATCGAGGGGCTCTACTACCACGGCAGCGATTGGCCGGTCTCCAATTTGGCCCAAGCCGCGGGAATCGCCGCCTTGAGCGATGCCCAGCAATATGTCTGCGAGGCCCAAAGCTTTGTGCGTGAGCAGCGGCAGTCCCTCCAGTCTGGGCTGGTAGAACTAGGATTTCAGGTATTCCCCAGCCAGGCCAATTACGTCTTCATAAGAAATCCCCACCCCTTCGACCTGGCCGCTGAGCTGAACCGCCGCGGCATTCGCATCCGCTCCTGCGCGAACTACCATGGCCTTAACGAGAGCTATTACCGCATCGCTGTCAGCAG
>JAIRQI010000131.1 GCA_031256575.1 Coriobacteriales bacterium | reverse complement strand
ACTAGCGAACTGACCACCTTACGGATATTATCGTAGACGCGTCGGCCTTCTCCCACTGCACTGACAATCGAAGCAAAGTTATCATCGGTCAGCACCACATCGCTGGCGTTTTTAGAGACGTCAGTCCCAGAACCCATCGCTACACCGACATCAGCTGCTTTCAATGCTGGGGCATCGTTTACCCCATCACCGGTCATCGCCACCACTTCGTCATAGCTCTGCCAAGCCCGAACAATTCGCAGCTTGTCCTGGGGGCTGACCCGGGCATAGACGGAGTATTCATGAACCCTATCAGTGAGTTGTTGGTCGCTCAGTTCGGCTAGCTCCAAGCCAGTCATGACCTTCTGCCCAGTGTTCAAGATACCTATCTCAGCAGCGATTGTCGCTGCGGTCTTGACGTGGTCGCCAGTAATCATGACTGTACGAATACCAGCCTGCTGGGCAGTCAATACTGCATCATGACTTTCAGGACGAGGCGGGTCAATCATTCCGACCAATCCGGCGAAGGTCAAGTCGTTTTCTAGCTCACCGATATCTAAAACCGTTGGTAACTGGTCATAATACTTGTAGGCTACTGCCAGAACGCGCAGAGCGTTTTCGGCAAACTGGTCATGAACCAATTGGGCTCTGTCATCCAAGCTTGCTGCCGTAAGCGGAATATGGTCAAAGGCACCTTTGGTAATGGAGAGGTAGCGTTGGCCATCCAGCTCATGCACAGTAGTCATCAGTTTACGTGCAGAATCAAAGGGAATCTCAAAGACCCGCGGATAGCGGGCATCTAGCTCGTCTTTCTCGATTAGCTTCTCACGCAACAGGCGCAGAATCGCCGTCTCTGTGGGGTCGCCGACAGCCTTATATTGCTCACCGTCCTTGCCCAGCGTTGCATTGCTTGCCAAGCCCATCAGCTCAATAACCGTTCGCTCAGCATCATCCAGGTCTGCACTGGCTAGCAGTGGCTGGTGCCCTGGTGCCCAAATCTGCTGTATCTGCATGCGGTTCATGGTCAAAGTACCAGTCTTATCGGAGCAGATCACCGAGGCGCTGCCCAAGGTCTCAACAGCTGGCATACGACGGATGATAGCCTGCTGTTTGGCCATGTTGGTAACTCCGTAGGCTAAGGTAATGGTGACGATAATCGGTAGGCATTCCGGAATCACCGCAACTGCCAAAGAGACTGCGTTTAGCAAGACAACTGCGACGGGCTCGCTGAATACCTGCAGGATGAACAACAAGACACCCGCTCCTAAGCCAATCAAGCTGATTATCTTGCCTAACTCATCCATCTTCTTCTGCAGCGGCGTCTTGGAGCGCTTGGTGCTGTTCAGCATGCCGGCAATCTTACCCATCTCGGTATCCATGCCGGTTGCCACAACCACTGCCTTAGCCCGTCCATTGGTTATCAAACAACTGGAGAAGAGCATGTTCAGCTGGTCGCCCAGAGGTGCCTTTTCGCTGACCAGGGCGTCTGCGTCCTTCTCCACAGCAATACTCTCTCCGGTCAGTGGTGATTCCTCAACGACTAAGTTAAAGGCCTCAATCAAGCGGGCGTCAGCAGGAATCGAATCACCAGCCTTCAATAACACAATGTCGCCGCAGACCAGCTGCTCGGCTTGGATTGTCTGTTGTGTTCCAGAGCGGATGACCACGGTCATCTGAGCGTTTAGGCTGCGTAGAGCCTCTAAGGCCTGCTCAGCTCCCAACTCCTGACGGACAGCCAAGCCGATATTTAGGACGACGATGGAAAAGATAACCAGCGCATCAAAAATGCTGTGGTCAGAGGTCAGGGCCAGATAGGTGGCAATCGCTACTGCAACCAACAGCACCAAAGAAGTGAAGTCAGTCAGGTGGTGAAAGACCTTCTTGATGATTGTCTCCCGCTCTTCTTCAGAAAAGCGGTTATAACCCTGCCGGTTCAAAGCCGACTGGGCCTGGCTGTCTGTCAAGCCCTGGTCTGGATCCGTCTCCAATAGGGAGAAGACCAGCGCCAAATCATCCACAGCATATTTCATCCTGCTCTCCCCTGCTAATCTACTCGACGAACTACATGTCATTTCCGTAGCACAGTGAGTATCAACCAGACAATGAAGCAAGCAGCCATGACCACGATATAGACCGCATACAGGACCATCGTGCAGAAAAAACTCCAGGCAAACGAGCCTTGTGGATTGTTAAAAGCATAGATGATAAAACCGATGGCGAAAACCAGCATTGCTACACCGATTGCCAGAAAGACCCACTTGACTCTCTTCATGTGGTTCTCCTCCCCTGCTCAGACAGTTAACTGAGCACCACCTATATTGATACTTACACAGTATTGTACCAACGATATGCACAATCTGCTTTCGATGTATACTAACCCATGCAGTGGGACAGAGAGCCGCGCAGCTGATTCATTCAAGGTCGCTGTGAGGAAAGTCCGGACTCCACAGGGCAGGATGCCAGCTAACGGCTGGGCGGGGTGACCCGACGGAAAGTGCCACAGAAAAGAAAACTCCCCGAAGCAGGTGAGACAGCAAAACAGCTGGGTTCCCAGTAACCGTGCAGTCGCATCTACAATGGAGAAAAGCTGAAACGGTGTGGTAAAAGCGCACCAGCGTCTTGGTAACAGGGCGGCTTGGCAAACCCCATCCGGAGCAAGGGCGAATAGGAGTGCGATGAAGCTGGCCCGGCTAGCGCTCGGGTTGCCCGCTAGAGGACGGCGGTGACGTCGTTTCGAGATAAATGGCTCTCTTTGAAGACAGAATCCGGCTTATCGTCCCACTGCAATTACTTTGGATAAAACCTTACCTCGTTTAGCTTCCGAGTAATACTTGGTTGACTTAACCAGGTTCAAGTAAGGTGAACCAACAAGGAGTGGCCGTTAAATTCTGCTGGTATAGCCAAACCCATCAAATCCAGGAGAGTCGGGGCGATATCTGCCAGGCTTGCGAATACTTCTCGATTCAAGTCGAGCGTACGACCACCGGCTCGAGCTTCCTCGCATATCAACACCAAAGGCACCGGGGAAAGGGAATGCGCGGTCCAGACATTGCCATGCTCATCCAGCATCTGGTCGGCATTGCCGTGGTCAGCAGTGACTATAACAGCTCCACCTTGGGCCAGGATGGCTGAGACCACCTGCTCTAGACAGTGGTCAACTGCAGTAATCGCAGCCTCCGCCGCAGTCTGAATACCGGTGTGCCCAACCATATCACCATTGGCGTAGTTCAAGATATAGACATCAGCCAGGTCATTTTGAATGGCACCAACCAGTTCTTCAGTAACCTGATAAGCACTCATCTCAGGCTGTAGGTCATAGGTGGCGACAGCAGGGCTGGCTATCAGAATGCGCTGCTCTCCAGGTTTGGGCTGCTCCACACCGCCATTGAAGAAGAATGTGACATGAGCATATTTCTCAGTCTCAGCAATATGAAGCTGGCGTAGACCCAGGCTTGCGAAGTAGTCAGCTAAGACATTCTCCGGAATCTCTTTGGCAAAAGCTACTTCTGCGCCATAGGAGGTAAACAGCGGGTCATACTCGGTCATACAGACAAAATTAACTTCTGGCCGGTAGGCTTGCTCGAAGCCATCGAAGTTTTCTTCGATGAAGGCCCGGGTCAGCTGACGGGCCCTATCGGGTCGGAAGTTGAAGAATATTAACGTATCCCCGTCTTTTACCCCGCGCCTGTCACAGGCCACTGGCACCATGAACTCATCGTAGATATTCTGCGCATAGGACTGGCCAACTAGTTCAGAAGCCGGCTTGTCTAGCACCACTCTGACATCGTCAGATTCTGGTAGCACCATAGCCTGCCAGGCTCGTTGAACACGGTCCCAGCGCTTATCGCGGTCCATTGCATAATAGCGCCCCCCAACGCTGGCAATACCAATCCGCAGACCTGGGTAGCGGTTTTGCAAGTCTAGGATAAATGCCTCAGTCTGCTCTAGATAAGCCTGCCCGCTGTCATAAGAGACATCGCGTCCGTCTAAGAAGGCGTGCAGGGCAATATCTAGTACCCCCTGGTCAGCAGCCATTTCTAGTAAAGCTTGCAGATGACTTATCTGACTATGCACTCCCCCATCCGAGAGCAATCCCAAGAGATGTAGTCGGCTACCGCTGGCAACAGTCTGGTTCATAGCCCGCAGCAGTACCGGATTGCTGTAGAGGCTCTTATCCTCAATGGCTAAATCGATGCGGGTCAGCTCTTGATTGACCACTCGGCCAGCGCCGATGTTTAGGTGTCCGACCTCAGAGTTACCCATCTGCCCTTCTGGCAGACCGACCGCCCGGCCACTGGCCAGCAATTGCCGGCAGGGCCAGGTGCTGTCGCTGAACAACTCATGCAGAAAGCTCGCGTCAGCCTGGCTGACCGCATTGCTGGGACTGGCTTCGGCTAACCCGACCCCGTCCAGAATAGCTAAGAGCATTGGGGTGCGCATCAAGGCCTACACAGCCTGGCGAAAGTTGGATACCAGACGCACGAACTCGCTGGCATTTAAGGAAGCACCGCCGACCAAGCCGCCGTCGATATCTGGCTCTGCAGCAAACAACGCGATGTTGCCAGCGTTTAACGAGCCGCCGTATAAGATACGTGTGGATAAGGCCGTGGCCTCGC
>JAIRQI010000096.1 GCA_031256575.1 Coriobacteriales bacterium | reverse complement strand
ATCGATATCGTGCAGCTCCAGCTGAACTACCTGGACTGGGAGAGCCCGCACGTGCAGGCCCGGCTCTGTTACGAGACAGTCGTGGAGCGAGGCATCGGCGTCATCGCCATGGAGCCGGTAAAAGGCGGCTCCTTGTCGAATTTCGCCGATTCCGTGGCGGCCATCCTGAAAAACGCCGAGCCAGAAGCCTCTCTGGCCAGCTGGGCTATCCGCTTCGTCTACGGGCTAGAAGGGGTTATCAACGTGCTCTCGGGGATGAGTACCCTTGAGCAGGTCATCGATAACGTTCAGACTGCCGACAGCTATCGCCCCCTGACCGCTGCTGACCTGGAGCTGCTGCAACAGGTCACAGTCGCCCTAGAGCAGATTCCGCTAATCCCTTGCACCAATTGCAACTACTGCGTAGACGATTGCCCAGAGAACATCCCGACACCACGCATCATCGAGATATTAAACGAGTACATCAAGTATCAAAACCAATCCGGTTGTCGTCGTCAGTACGGCTTCGCAGTCGGTGGTGGCTTCTCGGGCAACGAGCCGGCTCGTGGCAAGTCCTCGGACTGCACCGAATGCCGTACCTGCGAGCAGCACTGCCCGCAAGACATCGAAATCGTCGAGGCCCACCAACGCGCCGTCCAACTGTTCGAGTAAAAGCAGCAAGTCGTAAGCAGCAAGCAACCTACCGTTAGACTTTCCGCTATAATGCACCATCTGATTTTTCGTCAATTCTATATGTGAGGAGAAAACCATGGCCAAGCTAAGTGCTTACATCGCTGATATCTACGAACAGGTAGAGAAACGCAACACTGGAGAAGCTGAATTCCTACAAGCGGTACGGGAGGTCTTTGAGTCGCTCGAACCGGTCTTGGAACAGCGCTCCGACCTGGTTCAGGCTGGGGTCATGGAGCGTCTGGCGGAGCCGGAAAGAATGGTTAGCTTCCGTGTCAGCTGGGTTGACGACCAGCACAAAGTACAGGTCAACCGCGGTTACCGGGTGCAATTCAGCTCGGCTATCGGCCCCTATAAGGGCGGAATACGCTTTCATCCCTCGGTCAATGCCTCGGTCATCAAGTTCCTCGGCTTCGAGCAGACCTTCAAGAACTCCCTGACCGGCCTACCGATGGGCGGCGGCAAGGGCGGCTCAGACTTTGACCCCAAAGGCAAGTCCGACCAGGAAGTGATGCGCTTCTGCCAGAGTTTCATGACCGAGCTGTCCAAGCACATCGGCCCGAACACCGATGTTCCGGCTGGCGATATCGGCGTCGGTGCCCGCGAGGTCGGCTACATGTTCGGCCAATACAAGCGCCTGGCCAACGAATTCACCGGTGTTCTGACCGGCAAGGGCCTGTCTTATGGAGGCTCGCTGGTGCGCACCGAAGCCACCGGTTTTGGCATCTGCTACTTCACCAACGAAATGCTCATCAACGCCGGCGAGCAGCTGGCGGGCAAGACCGTGGTAGTCTCCGGCTCTGGCAATGTTGCCACCTACACAGTCCAAAAAGCCACCGAGATGGGCGCCAAAGTGATTGCCATGTCCGACTCCTCTGGCTACATCGTCGACCTGCAAGGCATCAACCTAGACGTCGTCAAGCAAATCAAGGAGGTCGAACGCCTGCGCATCAGCGAGTATGTGAACCGGGTCAATGGCGCTGAGTTCACTCCCGGCTGTGCTGGCATCTGGACGGTACCCTGCGACATCGCCCTACCGTGTGCGACTCAAAATGAACTGGATAAAACCGCCGCTGAAGCCTTGTTAGCCAACGGGGTAAAGGTAGTCACTGAAGGGGCCAACATGCCCTCGACCCCGGAGGCTGTCGAGCTTCTGCAAGCCAACGGTGTTCTGTTCGGCCCAGCCAAAGCCGCCAATGCCGGCGGAGTAGCGACCAGTGGTCTAGAGATGTCTCAGAACTCGCTTAGGTTGTCCTGGTCCTTCGAAGAGGTCGATGAGCGACTGAAAGTCATCATGAAGAGTATCTTCGCCAATGCCCTGGCTGCCTCCAAACAGTACGGCTACGCTGGCAATCTGGTCATCGGAGCGAACATCGCTGGCTTCCAGAAAGTAGCAGAAGCCATGAAGTGGCAAGGCATCGCCTATTGATACGACAGTCGACTGCTAGCTAGCTCAATACCACTGGTAAAGCTGGGCTACCGATTAAGCTTCACCACCTGTCAAGCAGACAACTGGTTAGCCAGCCACCAGTTACCACGGTATGGCTCCAACTTGCGGTAATTCGCCATGGCCTCGTAGGCAACTCGTAGGCAATAGTAGCCTTTCAGGCGGCCTTGCACCCTTGACGCTAAACGCCGGCTAACATACCATAGCTGACAGGCATTTTGATCCTTACTTAGGAACCGCGTCAGGGAGGGTTTATATAAAAACCGACGTGGCCTGATGATAGACTTCATATAGCTTGAAGTGTCCGATCATAGTGCCGGATGCTCGCGTCCGGCTGTTTTTTGCGGAGAGCATCCTGACCTGATGATATTAACGCTGGTTATAGATTTTCAGCGTGGCTCAAGAATAATAACAACGTACAAGGGCCTCGCTGGCAGTCCAGCCCATGATTTTGGAAAGGAGATAATCGTGCCTGAACCAATAATTTGGTCAATTGTGGCCATTGTTGCTTTATTAATTGGTGGAACGATTGGCTACGTACTAACCCGTTATGTAATCAAGACCGGCGCCCGTAACGCCATGGCTGAAGCTGAGCGAACTCTAGCTGATGCCGAGCATCAGGCGGAGGCCTTGAAAAAAGAAGCCCTGGTCGAAGCCAAAGATGCCGCTCATCGCCTGCGCAGTGAGACAGACCAGGAGCTGACAGAGCGGCGCAATGATATCAAAAACCTCGAGAACCGCCTACTGCAACGTGAAGAAACCTTAGACAAGCGTTTGGAATCCCTAGATACCCGCGACCACCAGCTGTCCTCATTGGGTGGACAGCTAGAGCGGCGGCAGCGCGACCTAGAAACCGCCGAAGCGTCGATTCAAGAGAATCTGGAGCAGATCGCCCGGATGAGCACGGATGAGGCAAAAAACGAGTTGCTGAACCGGGTCAAGGGTGATGTAGTCAAGCAGGAGGCAAAAATCCTCCGGGAAGCCGAAGAGCACACCCGCACAGAAGCTGACAAAATCTCCCGCAAAATCGTCTCCCTGGCTATCCAAAGGGTAGCAGCCGACCATACTGCTGAAAACACCGTATCTTCAGTGAGCATCCCCTCCGACGATGTCAAAGGTCGAATCATCGGCCGCGAAGGCCGCAACATCCGCTCCTTCGAGCAGATTACCGGAATCAACCTGATCATCGATGACACCCCAGAAGTGGTAGTAATCTCCAGCTTCGACCCCGTACGCCGAGAGATTGGCCGTCTGACCCTAGAGAACCTGATTGCTGACGGACGCATTCACCCGGCGCGCATCGAAGAGACCTTCAAAAAAGCCACCGAGTTCGTCAACCAACAGGTCATCGAAGCCGGTAACCAGGTAGCCTTCGATGCCGGCATCCACGACCTGCACCCCGAACTTATCCGCACCTTGGGCCGCCTCAAATACCGCACCTCCTACAGACAAAACGTCCTTGCGCATTCGCTCGAAGTAGCCCATCTAGCTGGGGTGA
>JAIRQI010000118.1 GCA_031256575.1 Coriobacteriales bacterium | reverse complement strand
GTCGTCTGCGCTGACGAAGATGTCGTAGCCGGCTGGGGTGCCCTGGCTGCCGATATTCGTCCAACTGAAGAAATCTGCCGCGCTGGATTGTAATTCAAGGTATTCGAAGACTTTCTGGGTACCAGCCGGAGCAATCGGATGCATCAACAGCAGACAGACGCGCAGCATATAGAAGCAATCGACCAAAAGCTGCCGACGAGTCTCGGGAGTTGCAACCTTGCTTTGTTCTGACCAGTAGCGGTTGGCGGCCCGGACGTATTCGGCTGCTATCTGGTTGGCCAGGTGTAGCTCCTGGTTGAACATGGCCTGCTCATAGGCCAAGACAGCCTGAGTAGCCTGAGCGAGTATCTCATCTGCGGGATTACCCAGGGGCATCTTGCCGGCCAGCTCGGACTGGCAGGTGTAAAAACAAGAGCGGGCCAGGCGGTTCAAGATATTGGTCAGCACCTGTCCGTCTTTCAGCACCGGGTCAGGGTCTTGCGCCTGAGCCTCGGGGTTTAGGGGCTTGGGGCGAAAACTGGCTTGCTTGAGAGACAACCCGAGCGCGATAAAGTGGCAGCGTAGCTGCTCAGCGGTGTAGTAATCAAGCAGCTCGTCGGCCATCGGAGGCTTTAGTGCTCCAGATGAAGAGGCCTTGCGACCAAAATAAAGCAGGTGGTAGTTGGCCACCAGCTGGGTCTGCTGCAGGTCACCATAGCTTGTCTTGGGGTTTAAGGTATCAGTACCGTTAAAGGCCGCGAATAGCGGGGTCTGGGCGACACCGTAGAAATAGATGTTGTCTTGGCCGATGAACTGATAGACCCGGGCTTCGGGGTCACACCAGTAGTCCTGCCAGGTCTGAGAGAGGTCGATGGGGCGGTCGGGGTTGAGGGTAGCCACAGCCTGACCAGCTGAACGGCAGCCCAGATAGGTCTGAGAAAAGCTGATGGGAGCCCAGAGTGACTCCGGCCAGCACCAGACAGTCAGCTGGTCTTGGCGGTCTTCAAGGTCGGGGGCCTGAACGCCCCAGGCAATGTTACCGGTCAGGCGAAATGGTACCAGGGTCTTGCCGGTACGGTAGCGGATGGAGGCTTTGTCTAGTATCAAACGAGCTGCATCCCGTTCGGCCAGGCTGATGAATTCCAGCTCAAAGCTTGTGCTTTTTGCGTCAGCTTGCCGCAGGCTGTGCTCTGGCAGCCTCTCGGCTAGCGCCTGGTATTCTGCAAGATGCTCACTTCTGACATAGATAATCGGCGGTAACAAAAACTCTGACATGGTGTCGGTCACCACTTTGCGGGTCGTACAGGAGTCTCTCATAAGCTCGATGTAGTTCTCTAGGAAAGGTTTGAAGCTGGCCAGGTCTAAATACCAGTTAGAGACCTCACGCATCACCGGTGGCAAACCAGACAGGGTGCTGATAGGGTCGAGCAGCTCTTCAGGCTGATAGGAGTGGCCAAGGCTGCACTCGTCAGCATAAGCCTGCTCGGACTCGCAATTCGGCCAGGGACAGCGGCCTTCGACCTGACGGCCATTCAAGTAGCTCTGAGCCTGCTCATCGTAGAATTGAGCAGTTGACAGCCAACGCAGATGTCCATGCTGGTAGAGGCGCTGAAAAATCTCCCGGGTGAGCGCCAGGTGGTAGGCGCGGGCTGAACCGAGGCCACTGCCCTCATAGATATCCAGGGAGATATCATAAGCTTGCAGTGAATCAAACTGGGCCTGGTGGTTTTTTACGACATAATCTTCGATGCTGCCACTGAACTGATTGGCTTCGACCAGCTTGCGATAACCCTCATCAATCGGCGAGCCATAACAGTCGGTGCCACTGATGAATAAGACATTCTGGGCGCCGATGCGGTCGCGCAAGAAGCGGGCAAAGACATCAGCGGGGATAAACACGCCGCCGATGTGGCCGAAATGCAGCCCCTTGTTGCCGTAGGGCATGCCAGCGGTGACGACGGCTCGCAATGGGAACTGGGGGCGGAGCGGGTTGTTTGAGCTGCCACCTGGGCCGCCTGGGTCGCTTGTACCGCCTGGGCCGCTGGCACCGCTTGCATTACGGTCAGGGCCACCTGGTTTGCTCCCCAGATTGCTAAGCTTGCTATCGGGCTCAGCAGGGCTGTTTGGATTTGTTTGGCTATCAGACATCTGACTCTTTCTTTTTCAGCAGTTTCCGTTATAGTTGATGATTATTGCATAAGCTGGCTTACGCGAGTCGGCTGAATATTGGGGAGGAGTAGCGATGGCTGATTTCGACTTCGACAGGTTTACTAAAGATATCCTGGATGGTATCAGTACAGCAGCTGATTCTGTTTCGGAGGCTGCCAGTGGGGCAGCGACCAACGTCTCCCGCGTAAAAGAGTTCAACGAGGTCGGTCGCGACCTTTTTCGTAGCGCTCAAGTGACCAGCCATGGTGGGAATATGTCGGTGTCTGACGGCAAGCAGATTTGGATTACCCGCACCGGCACCCGTCTGGGGCATATCGGTCCCAATGATATCGTTGGTGTCGGCTGGCAGGTCTCGGAAGCCGATGCCAATGCTTCCATTGAGCTGAAAGTACATCGGGCCATCTATCAGGCCTTAGCGGAGCGGCTGGCCAACGAGGGCCGAGCTTTCACGGAAGCGGCAATCATCCATACCCATAGTCTACATGCGACCTACCACTCGCTGCTAAAAGACTCCATACTGCCAGTCGATGCCGAGGGCAGCTATGTGTTGGGTAAAGCGGTGCCGGTCTTGACTCCTGCTCAAGCCATCGCTTCCGACGAGGTGGCTACACTGATGGCAAACCTGGTTCGCCATGGCGGCATGCTGGCAGTAGTACGCGGTCATGGGCCTTTTGCCCTGGCAGATAATCTGCAGAACGCCCACCGGCTGGTGTCTTGCCTAGAGTACTCCGCTTCACTGTTGACGCTGGTCGAGCAAGCTAGGAGAGTCTAGGCAAGCTAGGGGAGTACCACCAGCTACAAAATGCAGCATAAAACGGGGAGTAACACCAGTAAGCGAGTACATGCAGAATAGGGGAGCAATACCAGCCAAACGAGTCTTAGCTAAGCAACGATAATCACCGGTAAAACGGGTCTGAGAGAACACAAGGGGAAACGTGCAATCATCAACAGAATGGAGCAGACATGACTGAAAACGAACACAAACTGACCAGGGAAAGCGGAGCGCCAGTAAGCGACCATATGGATGTGCTGACAGCAGGTCCTCAGGGGCCGATGGCGCTACAGGATATCTGGTTTTTAGAGAAGATGGCGCATTTTGACCGCGAAGTCATTCCTGAACGGCGGATGCACGCCAAAGGCAGTGGCGCCTTCGGCAAGTTCACGGTGACTCAGGATATCACCAGCTACAGTAGGGCCAAGCTATTCGCAGAGATTGGCAAGCAGACAGAAGTCTTCGTGCGCTTCTCCACAGTAGCAGGAGAACGTGGCGCCGCTGATGCTGAACGGGACATCCGGGGCTTTGCTATCAAGTTCTACACTGAAGAAGGCAACTGGGATTTGGTTGGCAACAATACCCCGGTCTTCTTCATCCGCGACCCGATTCATTTTCCAGACTTGAACCATGCCGTGAAACGTGACCCTAAGACCAATATGCGTTCAGCGCAAAATAACTGGGACTTCTGGACAATGCTGCCGGAGGCCTTGCACCAAATCACCATCGTCATGAGCGACCGGGGCATTCCGGACGGTTATCGCCATATGCATGGCTTTGGCAGCCATACCTTTTCGCTGATTGATGCGAACAACCAACGGGTCTGGGTGAAGTTTCACTTAAAGACCCAGCAAGGTATCAAGAACCTCAGCGACCAGGAAGCTGCGGAAATCATCGCTTCTGACCGCGAAAGCTCGCAGAACGACCTCTTCCAGGCCATCGAGAACGGTGACTTTCCGCGCTGGACGATGTACATTCAGGTCATGACCGAGGCCCAAGCCGCCCAACACCCGGACAACCCCTTTGATATCACCAAGGTCTGGAGCCATAACCAGTACCCCTTAATTGAGGTCGGTGTGCTGGAGCTAAATCGCAACCCCGAGAACTACTACGCCGATGTCGAGCAGGCGGCATTCAACCCCTCCAATATCGTTCCCGGTATCGGCCTCTCGCCGGACAAGCTGCTGCAGGGACGCCTGTTCGCCTACGGCGATGCCCAGCGCTACCGCCTAGGCGTCAACCACAGCTCGATTCCAGTCAATGCCGCCAAGGTGCCGGTGCATGCCTATCATCGTGATGGCCTGATGCGGGTCGATGGCAATTATGGAGCAACCCGCGGCTATCATCCCAACAGCTACGGCGAATGGCAGCCCCAGCCAGAGTTCAAAGAGCCGCCATTGCCCATCTCCGGAGCCATTGACCACTACGACGCCTACCTCGACGACGACTGCTTCTACCAGCCCGGCGACCTCTACCGGCTGCTGACTGAAGACAAGCGGGATATCCTGATTGCCAACACCGCAGCAAACATCGCCCCAGTGACCGCCAACATCAAGTACCGCCACGCTGCCCACTGCTACCTGGCCGATTCAGAGTACGGCCAGCGTATTGCTGCTGCCCTGGGCCTTGACCTGAACCGGGTCATCCAGCTGGCAGAAATGGACCGCGAGAGCCGACTCTCAGCCACCAGCGCCGAAAACTGGACTGACTAGGGCTTTCATGTGGAGAAAACCTCAGCTGGGCTTGCTGAAACAGAGAAGACTAGCTGAGGTTCACGCATTCACTAAGAACTGTTGAACATCAGCTTAGATACATGTGGGGAGTTTAAATGAATAAATACAAATGCTCGGTTTGTGGCTTTATCTATGATGAGGCGCTAGGGATGCCAGACAAAGGAATCGCTCCCGGTACCTTGTGGGATGACCTGCCTGACGATTTTGCCTGTCCGGTCTGTCATGCTCCCAAAGCGATGTTTAAGCTTCTAGAGAATTAAGGGTTTCGTCGTCAGATATCTGACTGGTAGTTATCCGAAGCCGCTGAGGCAAGGCGTCCGCCTAGCCAGGCTTTGAGGTTTCTGGCTTCCTGGTCAGCCCAGACCGATGCATCCCGTAATAGATGCGAAGGCTTGACTTGGT
>JAIRQI010000115.1 GCA_031256575.1 Coriobacteriales bacterium | reverse complement strand
GTTTATAGGGTATAATCTGCTGGTCTTTTGGAGAGACCGGGAATGATATCAACTAGCATTCAATTTGGGCTGGCCAGGGTGAAAACAGAAAAACAGCAGGTCACAAATCAGATATTTACGCCAGCGAACATGCTGTCGGCGCTTAGGCTGTTGCTCTTGCCGTTTTTCTGTGTGCTGCTGGCTGTCTACCAGCAAAACGGCTGGGCTTTTCTGGTACTGTTCATCGCAGCACTGACCGATTTGCTGGATGGCCAACTGGCCCGTTTTACCAATACAGTCTCGAAACTCGGTATTCAGCTGGACCCCGCCGTCGACCGTATATTTATCCTGGTCGCAGTCATCACCATCTACGCTGTCGGACGCTTGCCACTTTGGCTGCTTTTATCCTTTATGTCCCGTGATGCTTTGTTGCTGTTGGTGACTATCTACCAAAAGAGGCGCTTCAACCGGGATTTCAAAGTCATCTTTTTGGGCAAACTGACAACAGCCGCAGCCATGGCTGGCTTTTGCTCGCTGGTTTTGCTCTGGCCGATGATTCCCGGCCTTCAGTTAGTCGATTTAGATTGGTTGCCTGGGCTGGGAACTGCGAATGCTCCTTTGGGCTACATAGTCTTATACCTGGCGATGATTTGCTCTTGGACCAGTGCTTTGTATTATCTGGTCCGAGGCCTCCAGCCACCGCGACCAGAGCCTGAGACGATTGATGCAAGTGGTCTGGCTACTGCTGATTGCCTAGATAATAAAGATGTCCAAATCACCGGTGATGTCTGATGGCTGCTACCTCAAGAAACTCAGCCGGTGTAAGCTTTTATAGCGCAACGCAGAACAACAACAGCAAAAACAACACAAGCAATTCAAATTCAGGCAGGCATAGTCGGGGTAGTACCAGCACATCTACCACCACCGCTAACAGCTCTCGGCGTTATGCCAACACCCGTGACCGTCGGCGAAAGACCCCCTGGTTACAACGCAAACCAGTGCGCTACACCTTACTAACTCTGGGTTGCCTGATGGTCTTCATATTGGCAATGCTCGCAACAGACCTCATTGCTAACTCCGGAAAGATTCACAGAGGTGTCAGCGTGGCTGGCATCGAGGTTGGCGGTCTGACTGTCGATGAGGCTGAGAACATAATCAACCAACAGCTGACCCAACGAATCGAAGCAGCTCCGGTGGTTTTGTATGGCCAGAAGACCTTGGCTCTGATGCTGGATTACTCCCGTTGGGGGCCGACCATAGAACTGGATGGCACTTTCCAAGATGCCAGTGGTGCTGGGGCTGACCCTTTGACCGTCAACTCCTGGCGCATCACCGCTATCACCGTGCAGGCCACGGTTGATGCTAAAGCCTCAGCCGAAGAGGCCTACACAATTGGCCGCGGTGCAAACTTCTTGGGGGAGCGTCTAGAAGCCTGGATTCGCGGTGTCGACCTGCCTGGCCGACTGCTCTATGAGGATAACCAGGTTGAAGGTCTTATCCGCTTGATAAATGTGGCCCTCGGTGTCCCAATCACCAATGCTGACATAAGCTTTCAGAATGGCCGCTTCACGGTCATCACTTCGGCTGGTGGTATCGGAATTGACGAGACGGTCTTCATCGGTATGCTGGACCGGGCCTTCCTAGGAACAGAGCGGTCTATAGAGATTCCGCTGGTCAATCTGCCGGCGTTGATTGATGATGTCGAAGCTCAAGCTCTGGCTGACCTCTGCAACCAGGCTATCGCCTTGCCAGTCACCTTGCTGGCTGACACTGGAGAATCCTGGCAAATTGAAGGCTCACATCTAGGAATGTGGATAAAAACCCGCATCGAAGGCGAAGATGAGAGCATAAAGCTTACTGTCTACGTGTCTGCCGACCTGATGAAGAGCGACCTGGGCGATATCCTCAGCGGATATGACCCCGGAGTAGCTCCGGTTGATGCCAGTTTCTGGGTTAGCGGCAGCTCAATCTCCATCGTCCCCAGCGAGAATGGCCAAGGCATCGATTTTCCCAAACTGGCCGTCGACTTAGAACAGATTCTCTTTGCTCAAGAAAGCACTGCGCGCAACCTCCGGCTCTCAATAACAACGCTCTTTCCGGCCTTCTCCACAGCTGACGCTGAAGCCATGCACATCAACCAGCAGATTTCCAGCTTTACTACGAGATATGGCTGGTCCACACCGGAGCGGGCGAACAACATCGAGGTCTGCGCTGGCGATGTCAACCATACGCTGATTGCTCCCCACCAGGTCTTTTCTTTCAACGACACCGCTGGCAACCCGGCCATCGACCGCGGCTACCAGATTTCCAAGGTCATCTCGGAAGGCGAGTACATCGACGAGGTCGGCGGCGGAGTCTGCCAGGTCGCGACCACTGTTTTCAACGCTGTCTATGACGCTGGCTATCCGATTGTCGCCCGGGCCTGCCATGGCCTCTACCAGTGGCAATACCCTAATGGCCGGGACGCCGCGGTCTTCTACCCCTGGCTGGACCTGAAATGGGAGAATGACACTGACAATTGGATACTGCTCACGCTGGCCTGCTCTGATGGCTATGTGACGGCAACGCTTTGGGGTACTCCACCGGGATACGTGGTGAAGAGCGAAGCCGGGCCCTTCTTACCCGGCGAGGTCTTTCGGACTGAGCGCACCAACAATCCAGACCTGGAGATTGGCACCGAAAAGGTCACCCAACAAGGCCAGGACGGGCGCAGCATCTACGTCGTCCGCCGGGTCTACGACACCCAGGGCAACTTGCTTAGAGAGAGCTCTTTTTACTCGACTTACGGGTCAGTTGTGGAGAAAATCGAGGTTGGCACCAAACAGCCGGAGAGGCCTCCCGACCCTCCGCCTGACCCCACACCAGCCACTCCCGACAACAGCACCGGCACCCCCGACCCCAGCACCGGAGGCAGTAGCGGGCCCTAAGCGAGGGGATAGCCGGTAGATAGCGAGCTGCCAACAAGTGTTAGTACCGAACCCTCAGCGAGGAGCTAACAGGCAAGCACCGAACCTTCAGCAAGGGGCCAGCCGGTAGACAGCGAGCCATATACGAAAGGGTTGAGAGAGACAGCAAAGCAGCTGCCTCACAGTATGTAGTGGCTAGGTGGCCATTAAGCTTGTCAAATACTACATTTACTGTCATACTTGTCTCCCCATCAACGACGTAGAAATTGTAGTTTCAACACAGAAAAAGGCGAGCATTCATGGAATATCTCAAGGTCTCCTCCAAATCATCACCTTCATCAGTCGCTGGAGCTATTGCCGGAATGATTAAAGATGGTGTGCCTGTTGAAATCCAATCAGTCGGAGCCGGTGCTGTCAACCAGGCTACCAAGGCCATTGCCATCGCCCGGGGCTTTTTAGCTCCAGTCGGTATTGAGATAGTCTGTGCACCTGCCTTTGCTGACGTTGAAATCAATGGAGAAATACGCACCGCCATTCGCTTTTCTGTCGAACCACGCTATCTTAGAGGGATAAAAAGCGCCGAGGTCGGCGAAGACAGCCATTACGACTGGTT
>JAIRQI010000104.1 GCA_031256575.1 Coriobacteriales bacterium | reverse complement strand
CAATTCTGTAGAATACAGCAATTAGAGTGACAATGGTTTGTTAGAGAGAGTCGTTAAATACAATAGTAGGAGGAACCCTAATGACACGGACTAGACTTAGTACGAGGTTCGGGCGCTTGTTGTTAAGCCTGATTCTCGGCTCTTCGTTACTCATGTTTGGTGTACAGTCGACCGCTCATGCCGCCAGTAGCGTAGACATGCATATGCATGGTGGCGGTGGCTTGACCTTTGTTTTTTACTTTGAGATGAACCCGGCATCGACACTGCCAAAGAACACTGAAGGATATTACGTGGTAACCATGCCTACCTCGGTGAATGGTGTCAGCAAAATCTCGACAGGCTTGGATGGTTCGGCTACCTTGGAATATGTGGAAGTCTATGATGGCACCACTTTAGTCGACACTATTCAAGGGCCTGACATCATGCATCGAAATTATCACTATGCTTCGCTGATGGATGATGGTTCGATGGATAGCGGTGTATTCCAATCCAACACCGGGACGATTAATTTTTGGTATGAGCGAGACTACGACGAACCTACCGTGACCTTCTATATCGATGCCGGTAAGGCTGTATATGGAAACTATGTACCCGACATTAATGGTCTGTTTGAGTTTGAGGTCTACGAGTTCTATGGTACAAGCGCACAGGTTCTGGTAGCTACGGGTACTAATAACGCTTCAGGTATTATCAGCCTTGATGGTATCTTGATTAGCGTTGCGGGATGGCATACATATACAGTTGTGGAGAAAGACGGCGGCGCACTGACTTGGGATTATGATACTTCGGAGTATGAAGTTACAATCAATGTCTTACGCGAAGGCCAAGCCTTGATTATCGATAGTATCGAATACACTGGTGGTGAGATAGTCTTCGTGAACGAATACACTCCCCTACCTTACATCCCGGTAGCCACTGTGCTGATAACCGCTCAAAAGACAGTCGAAGGAGCAAACATCAACCAGGTCACCGGATGGTTTGATTTTGTCATTTTGGACGCTGATGAGGATGTCGTTGCCGAAGGTACCAACGATGCTTTAGGAAATGTACTCTTCACAAGTATGGAATTCTATGAAGCAGGCACTTACGACTTCACCATGAAAGAGACCAACCCTGACGGTAATGGCTGGACAAATGACAAGACTGTTTATAATGTCAGGGTCGATGTTGTTGAGCAGTTAAACAATCCGGATGATCCTAATGATGACACTTTATCGGCTATTGTTCGCTACTACCTTCCAGGTAGCGATAATCCTCTGAATGAAGTTGTCTTCAACAACATCTATGATCCTAGTACTCCTAGTCCCGTCGAACCAATCTTGGGGCCTCCAGTTCTACCGAAGACTTATGACAACCTGCTGACCGGCCTGGTCGTTGTCGGTCTGCTGGCTGCTGCGGGAACCGCCCTGTCTTTCAGCGAACGCAAGCCTCGGAAGTCCCAGAACTGAATTGTTAGTTAGTCAAAAGCATGAGATAAATACGAGCGCTTCGGCGCTCGTATTCTCATAAAGCCATTTGTTCTTAGGGCTACTTGTCATATCAGACAACTCTGGGCGATTGTGCTAATATGTGCCTCGGAAGGTCATGAGAGCAGTTAGCTCCAAGGGCGGTCCTCTCAGAGACCGCCCTTTTCTATTACCGTAACGGTATTTGATATGTATCCAATGATCGGAAGCTTGATCGAGCACCGCTCTGATTTCGAAAGCAGGTCGAGCTCCGCTCCGATCTCGAAAGCAGGTTGAGTCTTTGATGTCTGAAGTCCGTGTACGTTTTGCTCCCTCGCCTACCGGCAGTCTACATGTTGGTGGTGCGCGTACTGCTATCTATAACTGGGCCTTCGCGCGACGACATCAAGGCAAGTTCATCTTACGTATCGAAGATACCGATCCCGAACGTTCGACTGTCCAAAACACCGAGCAGATAATGCGCTCTTTGGCATGGTTGGGTCTAGATTGGGATGAGGGCCCAGGTGTCGGCGGTGAGGCGGGGCCCTATTTACAGACCGAGCGTTATGACCTCTACCATTCCTGCTTGCAGCTCCTGCAAGCAGAAGACGGCGCCTATCCTTGCTTCTGTACAGCAGAAGAGCTGGCTGAACGTCGGCAAGCGGCTACAGAATCAGCTACAGGACCCAGCGGCTACGATCGTTGTTGTCGGGATATCTCTAAAGAAGAAGCGACGCGCCGAATCGAAAACCATGAACCCCACACCTGGCGCTTGAAGCTTCGCCTAAACCAGGGGCCAGTGGTCTTTCAAGATGCAGTCTACGGTGAGATCAGTGTACCCTACCAGCAGATGGATGACTTTATACTGGTCCGCTCCGATGGTTCACCAACCTACAATTTTGCTTGCGTGGTCGATGACTTGGCAATGGGCATCACCCATGTTATCCGCGGAGACGACCACCTCTCAAATACCCCGAAGCAAATACTCATCTACGCAGCACTAAAAAAAGACCCTCCGGTTTTTGCCCACCTCTCGATGATTTTAGGCGCAGACGGAGCGCGGCTTTCTAAGCGGCACGGTGCCACCAGCGTCGAAGCTTACCGGGACGCTGGATATCTGCCAGAAGCCCTAATGAACTATCTGGCTCTGTTGGGCTGGTCTTTAGACGGTGAGACCACCTTGATCGATCCTCAGAAACTCTGCGAGAATTTCACGCTACAACGGGTCTCCCGCAATCCTGCGGTCTTTGACCCCGACAAACTGGACTGGATCAACGCCAGCTACATCAAGCAGATGGAAGCTCGAGCTTTCATCGATGCCCTCAGCCCCTGGTTGGCAGAAGCCGGCCTGGCCCGTGAAGGCCATTCGGCAGCACCTGAAACCGTCATGACCAGCATCGCCAATAACCGCGCCTGGTACGAAGCCATCTACAATCTGATAGCGGAACGTATCAAAACCTTAGCTGAAGCACCGCCGATGATCAGCTACCTGTTCAGTGGTGATTCGGTTGAGCTGGACCAACCCAGTGTTTCAAAATGCCTACAGCTTGACGGTATCGCCGCAGTTCTCGATGAGGCCTGCTCGGTACTAGCCGATAGCACTTTGGCTTGGGACCACCAATCCATTGAGACAAGCTTGCGCCAGCTGCCCGATCAACTGGGGATAAAACCAAAGACCCTCTTTCAAGCAATCCGGGTGGCGATCTGCGGAAACATGGTCTCGCCTCCACTCTT